>JASHQZ010000177.1 GCA_030038835.1 candidate division FCPU426 bacterium | reverse complement strand
AAGATGTCCCAGGGCGGCATCTACGACCAGGTGGGCGGGGGCTTCGCCCGCTATTCCACGGACGGCCAATGGCTGGTGCCGCATTTCGAGAAGATGCTCTACGACAACGCGCTCCTGTCGCGCGCCTACCTGGAGGCCTACCAGGTGACGGGCAAGGAAGAATACGCCCGAGTGGCGCGGGAAACCTTCTCCTACATCCTCCGGGACATGACGGATCGGGAGGGCGGTTTTTACAGCGCCGAGGACGCGGACAGCGAGGGCGAGGAAGGGAAGTTTTACGTCTGGACACCCGCCCAGTTGAAGCAAGTGTTGTCCCGCCCCGCCGATGAAAAGAGGGACGCGGGATCGCCTTCCGGCGGAGGCGAAAAGGACGGCGCCGATTTTTGCAAACTCTACGGCGTCACCGAGGGGGGCAACTTCGAAGGCGCCAACATCCTGCACCTTCCAGCCGACCTGCCGGATTCCTTGAAGGCGGTCCACCGGGACGAAAAATGGTGGGAAGGGGCCAAGGCCCAGGTGCTGGAAGCCCGGTCCAAGCGCGTAAGGCCCCACCTGGACGACAAGATTTTGACCGCCTGGAACAGCCTGATGATTTCCTCCCTGGCTTACGGTTACCAAGTCCTGGGGGACGCCCAATACCTGAAAGCCGCCCAAAGGGCGTCGGACTTCATCGAACGGAACCTTTTCAAGGGCGGGAGGCTCCTGGCGTCCTATCGCCAGGGCCCCTCGGACATCCAGGGTTACATCGACGACTATGCCTTTTACCAACAAGCCCTTTTGGACCTTTACGAGAGCAGTTTCGATCCGGCTTATTTAAGGAAGGCCTTGGAACTGGATAAGGACATGGTGCGGCTGTTCTGGGACCCTCAAAACGGCGGCTATTACTTCACGGGCAGCGACCAGAAGGACGCCAACCGGCTGTTGACGCGAACCAAGGACGCCTATGACGGGGTCATCCCCTCGGGCAACTCGGTGGCGGCCTTAAGCGGCTACCGCCTGGGGGAGTTCACGGGCCAAAAGGAATACCGCGACCGCTCCGACGCCATCCTTAAGGCCTTTTCCGGGCTTTTGGAACGGGGCGCGTCCAATTTCCCCAAGATGCTACAGGCCTTCCAGTTCGACTTTTACGGCCCGGCGGAAATCTTCGTGGTGGGGCCCAGGGAGGCTTCGCAAAAAATGCTGGAACTCGCTTGGAAAACCTACCTGCCCCATAAGGTGCTGGTTTTCGCCGAAGACGGGCAAGTGAAGGATTTAACCCAGCTGATTCCCTGGGTCGAGGGCCGTAAAAGCCTGGGCGGGAAGCCCACGGTTTACGTCTGCCGGAACTACCAATGCCAATTGCCCACGACGGATGAAAAAAAGATTCGGGAGCTTCTGAAGGAAAAACCGAAAGACTAAATCCAATCCCATTCAGCCACAGATACGTGGATGTATTGGACGGGTTCAAATTTAAGACCAAAAATTTCTAGGAATGAATTTAATCGATTCGCTATTTGAAAAAAATGTGATCTTTAAGAGATCGGTAGGGCCCCGCAGGTCCTGAGTGGAAGTCTCACTCGCTCCTTTTTATGGGGTGTGGAACCTCTTTGGCGGATAGGACTTGCCTTACCAAAACCGCTCCCAGGGGTCGATGCCCAGGAGGCGGACCTGCGACTTGGGGTTTTTCAAGGCGTCGAAGTCCTGTAAAAAATCATCGGCGCTGTCGAGGGCCAGCTGCCGGCGGTCGATGGGGATGCCGGCTTTTTCACAATCGTGGATCGATTTCATGGCCTGGATCAGGTACTTGCCGTTGTTGGCGTGGCCCCGGGTTTCATAGGCCGCGCCGCAATCCACGTAGGACATGTAAAAGTTGTAACGGTCCAAGTAAACCTGGGCTTTTTGCGATTGGCCTTCCGATGCCAGGTTGGAGTAAACACGGGAATGAAACAGGCGGGGTTTCTCGAAAAAATGCCCGTAACATAAGGCCAGGAGGGTCAAAAAAAGGGGAAACTTTAGCTTGATGAACTTCAATAGCAAGTACTTCACGACACACATCCCAACAGCTGAGCGTTGTGTTACATTCTTGTAAATTATATCACGGCTAAAAATCCTTTGTTGGCCGTCCTTTTAGGCGATTAGGGTTAATATACGGATGACATAAGACGGCTCCATCTTGAGGGGGAGGGGCGGTTGCGTACTGTTGATTTCCAAATCCCAAGCCAAGGAGAAAGGAAGGTTTGGGGAACCCTCACCCTTTCGGAAGAAGCCACCGGTCCAGCCGTGGTCATGGCCCACGGGGCCTTGGGGTTCAAGGACTGGTCCTTTTTTCCCTGGCTGGCCGCCTTTTTCGCCGGCGAAGGATTCCCGGCGGTGAGGTTTAATTTCTCCGGATCGGGCATGGGCCCCCAAGCGGACGGGCCCTTCACGGACTTGGAAGCCTTCCAAAACGACACGATCTCCCGGCAAGTGGAGGACCTGCGGACGGTCGTCCAAGCCGTAGTCGAGGGCCGCTTGGCGCCCGAACTTCCAACTCAAAGGGAGGTTTTTCTCTGGGGCCATTCCCGGGGCGGGGCGGTTTGCCTGCTTACCGCCGGCCGTCTTCCGCAAGTGAAGGCCGTGGCCACCTGGGCCACCATTGCCCGCGTCAACCGCTACCTTTACGACGTCAAGCGGGCTTGGCGGCACCAGGGCTTCCTGGCCCAGGAGAGCTCGCGCACGGGCCAACTCCTCCAATATTCCACCCATTTCCTGGACGACGTGGAGAAATGGGGGAGGGAAGGGGATGTGCCCACTTATTTCCATAACCTGGAAATCCCCGCGTTTTTGGTCCACGGCTCCGAGGATACCAGCGTGCCGCCGGAGGAATCGGAAAGCCTGGCGGCCTTGAGCCCAAAGGCCCAACTGGCTGTGCTGGCCGGGGCCAACCACAAGTTCAACGCTTCCCACCCTTTTACCATCCCGCCCCCGGAACTCCAGGAGGCGGCCCAACGCACGGCTGGGTTTTATAGGGGCATTCTTTTCTAAGACATGTTTACAATGGCGCCATGAAAAAAAATGCCCGCCCTTCCGCCCGAAAAAAACACCTCCATCCTGTTTTCCACCTAAAAGATTTCCCGGGTTTTTCCGCCCGGGATCTTCTCGCCCTGGAAAGCTATTACCATTCCCAGTTGGAAGGCCATGAGGCCCCGGAGCGGCGGGTCGGGTGGAACACGGCCCAAAGCCAAAGGGTGCGCTTCGAGGCCTTGGCCTCGGTGGGCCCCCTCCGGGGCGCCAAGATCCTGGACATCGGCTGCGGCCTGGGGGCCTTCTGGGGTTATTTAAGGGACAAGGGGGTGGGGGTGGATTACACGGGCGTGGACCTATTCCCCAACGTCATCCGAGAGGCCCGCCGGCTTTACCCGGACGCGAAGTTCGAGGCGCGCCGAATCCTTTCCCGGCCCTTCCGGGCCGGGTCCTTCGACTATTCCTTTTTGTCGGGGGTCTTCAACGTGAGGGTCAAGGACAACTGGCGCTACATGGGAGCGGTCCTTGACTCGGCCCTGAAAACCAGCCGCAAGGCCGTGGCTTTCAACGTGCTCAACGCCGAAGCCGGTATCCGCGAGAAGGACCGCTTCACTGCCCACCCCAAGGAACTGGCGGCTTTCGGCAAAGGCCTGGGCGCCTCCCGCGTGCACCTGATGGACCACTACCATCATTTGGATTTGACATTGTACCTATATAAGGCATGAAAGCCCTTTGGACGCGGAAGGGTCCTGAAACGTCGAAGCCAAAGCGGGAGCCGAAATGTTTAGAAATAAAACGCCACGGCCGCGGTTGCGTCAATGCCGGAAAAGTCCACCATGGCGTTGCGGATGACGGAGGAGTTGGCCGAAGCATAGGAGTTCAAGGTGGGGACTAAGATGGGATACTGATCATAGTTGTAAATACTCAAGGAAGAAGCGCCTGTGGCGGAGCTATCAAGGCCGTCCAGGGCGGTTGCGGAAGAGGCGCTGACCTGGCTGAAGGACGCGTAACGGCCCCTCACCGATACATCCAAACCGACGGACGGGCCCAAGGAGATTTCCTCGCCCACCCCCAAGGTGCCGCCCAAGGTATCCCCCGTAAAGGTTCCGCCGCAAGGCGCCGAGGGCGAGACGAGGGTATAGGAAACGATAGCGTGGTACCAACCGGCCCCCGCCGTTACGTAAGTACGGGCTCCAGGGGATTGGAGCAGGTTCAACCGGTAATCCACCGAAACATCCAACAGGATGGAGTCGCAGGTTTGGCTGTCTTGAAAACCCATGCCGTTGACACTCCAATTGTTGCCACCTAAAGGGAAAACTCCTCCCAAGTCGAGGGCCAGGCTGCTGGTCTTGTCCAAATGCAGCCCGAAAAGCGCGCCGGCCAGGATGCCGCTGTTGTTGGTACTGGCGGAACCCGTATCCCCCACCGCGTTCGCATAAGGGATCCAGGCCTTCGTCCCGTTGACGATATCCCCCAGAAAGGAGTAGTCGTAACCCGTGTAGACCTCCAAAAAGAAGCGGGAACTGTCGAAAAGCGGAATGGGTTCATTCAATGCGGCGGTTTCCGGGACCTGCATCTGGGCGGCTTTGGCGAAGTCCATGCCGCCCGTGAAATAGAAACGGGGGTTGGAAAACAGCGAGCTCGGGTCTCCATTGAGGCTTTGGGCCTGCAACATGCCTGAAACGGCCGATCCCAACAACACGATCAACGTTCTTTGAATAAGCGAATTCATCATACCCTCCTGAAAAATAGAAACGCCTGGAATCTCCCAATTGAAAAATTTTATCCCATGGGAAAACCGGGTTAAAATAAATAATTCGTTCCTCCGAAAGGAAGGAGCCTCCGAGAAAAGGCTGGAAATGGGACAATCCTTTCCCCTAAACTCGCACCATGCCTTTCACCCCGCCCAAGCGCATCGCGTCCTTCTCCCTAGCCACCACCGAAATCCTCCAATACCTCGGCTTTTCGGAGGAAGTCACCACCCTCAAGGAATACTGCGAAAACGAGCCGCCCGTGAGCGACCGCAGCAAGCCCGAATACTGGTTCACCATGGCCGAGGGACGGGTGCACAGCCTCAAGGCGGACCTGTCCCTTACCTTCTCCGTGGGCCAGCAGGACCTCTACAAGCGGCTGAAGGAAAAGGGTTTCAACGTCCTGCACTTGGACCCCCGCTCCTTGAAGGAGGTGGAGGACGCCTTCCTGCAGGTCGGAAAGGCCACAGGAACCATGGACCGGGCCAAACAACTGTCCCAGGATTTCGCCGGGGGCCTGGCGGCCCTGAGGGAAAAAATCCCCTTCAACGCCTACCGGCCCAAGCTTTACGTGGAACAGTGGAACAAGCCCCCCTCGGCCGCGGGCGGCTGGTACTCGGAGCTCATGGTGGAGGCGGGGGCTCATTACTTCCCCATGCTGGCCCGGGAACTCTCCCGTCCGGTGCGCATCGAGGAAATCCTCAAGTTCGACCCGGAAATCATCGTATTTTCCATTTACGGCGCGGGCCTCACCTTCGACCCGGCCGAGGCCCTCAAGCGCATCGGATGGGAAAAATTGAACGCAGTGCGCAAGAGGCGCATCTTCAGTGTCGAGGAATCCCTCCTGAACCGCCCTGGGCCCCGCCTCTTGGACGGCGCCAAGGTGATTCAATGGATCCTGGGGGAGGCCTTCTGGGGCTGGCCCCTGGTGCAGACCGCCTTTGCCCGGCGCGTGGTGGACTGAAAACAGCCTGAAGTTTGGGTAGGTGGATGTTGGGCCCGCCCAACCCCAACCTCCTTCCCTTCGAACCCCGGACCGCAAACCCCCAACCCCATCCGCCTTCGCCCTGGTATCCTCCTTCGCTCTTCGAGCTACGGAGGACAGGCCACGGGCTACGCCCGTGGGAAAAGCGGGAAGGCTACGGTGGATTTCGCTAAGTAGTGAAAGGATGCTCGCCGAAGCCTTGGCGTAGGCGGGCCTTAAAGGTACCACGGGCTCTGCCCGTGGGGCTCCATTGGTCTTTCCGACCCACTGGGTAAAAAAAACCCAAGGGCCCGCGCCCGCAAGGCGGGAAAAATACCAAATCCCATTAAAAATTAATTTCCAACTGGCATTCGATTTGCTTTACCCCCTGGTCGAAGTTCATTACCATTTAAGGGGGATTGAAATGCTTCCGTCCGCGCTGCCGCTGCCGCCCCGTCGCACCCCTGTTCCCGAGGTTTTAATGGATTACCCCATACCGTCGGCCCTGGATCTCCACCGGATTTTCAACCGATTGCTTATTCGAAGGGCCAACCTCGCCGCACAACTTTTCCAATCCCCGATGGAGGACCTAGCCCCCCTGGGCGCCGAGCAGAGTATTTATTTTTCCGAACCCTTGGCGGGCCTGCTGGTGTTGCGGTCCTCGGAGAATTTCGACAGCTTCCTGCAAGGTGAGTCCCTCGGATCCCTGCTGGAATTGACGGTCCTTTTTCACCACCAGCTTTTCAAGGAAGTTTGGCGCCTGGACACCCGCAAAACGAAAGCCGCCCTGTTCAAGCGCTCCATCCCCCTCCAGTGGCCGGACCGCCGTTTCAACACCGGCTGCACGCTTTTCGTGAAGGATTTCCCCTTGGAAATACGCTTGTGGGCCCCTGTGACGGAAGAGGAAATGGAGAAATGGCGCAAGTCCAAGACATGAGGATAGACGTTTTGGCAAGGCTCCCTGAACCTTAATGGCCATAAATATGTAAATTCCATTGGTTTTTGCCCCATCCCCGGGAAAAATCTTTTTCCCGCACTATTTGGTAAAATAGTCCTCCCTTAATCCCGCGAGGGTCCAGCCTGTCCTCCAAACCCGGAAAACGCCATGGCGTCCGAAACCAACCTGAACCAGCTTCATTCCTTCCTCGAACTATCGTCCGAGTGGGCCGCGGTTTTGACCGCGGACGGCCGCTTCGAGATCGCCAGCCCCGCCTGGAAAAAGGGCCTCGGCCTTGACCCGCGGGAGCTCAAGGGCCTTCCCTTCTTCGACCTGCTCCATCCGGAAGACCTCTCCCGGGCCCAGTTGGAAATCCAAAAACTCCAGCAAGGGGCCGAACCGTCGGAATTCGAGGGCCGTTGCCGCGGCAGCGACGGGAATTACCGCTGGGGGCGGTGGTCCTGCCGGTTCCATAAAACCGAGGGCCGTTTTTACCTGGTTGGCCGGGACACCACGGAATTAAAGGAAACCGAGAAGGCGCTTCAGGAGAGCCAAGGAAAATTCAAGCGGCTCAGCGACGCGGCCCAGGAGGGAATCGCGATCCACGACCAAGGCCGCATTGTCGAGGTCAACCAAGTCCTGGCCAACCTCCTGGGATATCCACGGGCGGAAGAACTCCTGGGATTGAACGCGATGGATTTTCCGGCCCCCGAATTCCGACCCCTGGTGCGGGACCACGTGGCCAAGGGCTTCGACCAGCCCTATGAAATCGTGATGGAACGGAAGGATGGAAGCCGCTTTGACTGCCTGGTTTGCGGCAAGCCCACCCAATACCGGGGGCGCCTATTGCGGGTGGCCACCTTCCGGGACATTACCCAGATGAAGAAAAGGGAGAAAGAGCTTTTCGAGAGCCAGGAACTGTTCCGCAAGCTGGCGGAGGCCTCCAAGGACGGCATCGCGGTAAGCGAGAAAGGGGTGGTCCTTTTGGCCAACCCCGCCCTGGCCCGGATGTTCGGCCTGGAGGTCTCGGAGATGGTTGGGCGAAACGCCCTGGAGTTCACGGCCCCCGAATTCCGGGAAGCCCTCATCCAAAAAATCATGGAGGAATCGGAGGCGCCTTACGAGGTCATGGGCTTAAGGCGCAACGGCGCCCGCTTTCCCGTGGAAATCACGCCGCGCATGACCACCTACCAGGGCCGCCGGGTCCGCCTCACCTTTTTCAGGGACATCACCCAGCGCAAGAGGATCGAGGAGGAGGTCGTAAGGCAGAAGGAATTCACCCAGAACCTCATCAACAGCAGCATGGACGGTCTGATGGCCTTCGACCGGGAATGCCGCTACACGCTTTGGAACCCGGCCATGGAGCGCTTCACCGGACATTCCCGCGAGGAAGTGCTGGGCCAGCGCGCCTTCGACGTTTTCCCCTTCCTCCAACAGACCGGCCAGGACCTGTATTTCCGCGAGGCCCTGGAGGGAAAGACCGTCGTCACCAAGGACCGGCCTTTCCGCACGCCGGCGGGCCGCCAGTATTTTTTCGAGGCCGTTTATTCCCCCTTGAAGAACGTGCTGGGGGAAATCGTAGGGGGGCTGGGCATCCTCCATGAAACCACCGACCGCAAGCGGGCGGAGGAAGCGCTCAAGGAATCCGAGACCAACCTCCGGGCGGTTTTCCACAACACCTTCCAAAACATCATCCTCATGGACCGGGAGGGCCGGGTGAAGGCCTTCAACCCCAACGCCACCGCCTTTATCCGTGACGACAGCGGCATGGAACTGGAGGTCGGCCGGGAATTGGCCGAGTACGTCCACCCGGAGGACCGGGGGC
>JASHQZ010000176.1 GCA_030038835.1 candidate division FCPU426 bacterium | reverse complement strand
GAAAAGTTACCCTGGGGGTGGGGAATTATGACCGATGACTTGGTCGCGGGCCTTTACGCACTGGCCTGGGTGCAAATCGGCCGGTTCCTCGTGGGCTTAATCAACAGCTAAACTAAAACAGCAAAGACCACCCAGGGCAAAGAGATTTCCCTTATTCATCGAACCGAGGTTTTCGCGTGAACGCCGAAATCGTGGCCATTGGAACCGAACTTCTCTTGGGCCAGAACGTGGACACCAACTCCTCCTGGATCGCCCAACAACTGGCCCTCCTGGGCGTGGACGTTTACGCCTTCCAGGCCGTGGGGGACAACGAAAAACGCCTGGAGGCGGCCTTGCGTCTGGCTTGCGATCGCAGCCAGGCGGTTATCGCCACCGGCGGGCTCGGCCCAACGGTGGACGACGTGACACGGAAGGTGGCCGCCCGCTTGGCCCAAAAACAGCTGGTTTTCCACGAGGCCATCGCCAAGGCCATCCAGGACCGGTTCGCCCATTTCCGGCCCGGAAGGCCCTTCCCCCAGGTGAACCTGAACCAAGCGTTTATCCCGCAGGGGGCCGCGGTCATCCCCAACCCCAACGGCACGGCGCCGGGTTTCATCGTCAAGGTGGGCAAATCCCACCTGGCTTGCCTGCCGGGCGTGCCCGTGGAAATGAAGGCCATGTTCGAGGAGACGGTGAAACCTTTCCTCAAATCCCTTTCGCCCGGCGGGGCCGTGATCAAATCCAGGGTTTACCGCACCACGGGCATTGACGAATCGGCCCTCAACGAAAAGATCGCCGATGTTTTCGAGAAATCCACCAATCCCACCATCGGGGTTTTGGCCCATTGGGAGGGCGTGGACATCCGCTTGTCCGCCAAGGCGGAAAGCGAGGAAAAGGCCGACGCCCTGATCGAGGACCTGGGCAAGTTGTTGACCATCCGCCTGCCCAATTTCATCTACGGTTGGGACCAGGACGGTTTAGAGACGATTGTGGGACGCATGTTGACCACGCGGCAAATGACCTTGGCCACGGCCGAATCCTGCACGGGAGGCCTGATTTCCCACCGCATCACCCAAGTGGCGGGGAGTTCCAATTATTTCCTGAGGGGTTACGTGGTTTACAGCAATGAGGCGAAGGACGACACCCTCCAGGTGGACCCCCTGATCATCCGGAAAAAGGGCGCTGTTTCGCGCGAGGTGGCCGAGGCCTTGGCCGCCAACGTCCGCAATGCATCCAAGGCCGATATCGGCCTTTCCACCACGGGCATCGCGGGGCCCGCTGGGGGAACGCCGGAAAAGCCCGTGGGGCTGGTTTATATCGGTGTCGCCGACGACCAATCCGCCCAGGCCTTCGAGTTCCGCTTCACCGGCAACCGGGATACGGTGAAGAAAAGGGCCAGCCAAGCCGCTTTGGAACTGTTGCGGCGCCATTGCCTCCAGCTGCCTCCAAGGGATTGAATTCTTTGGCTACGTTAAGGCTCTTCGTGGCGGTCCCGGTTCCGCCGGACCTTGAAGGAGACCTCGACGTCGTATTGAAGGGGATGTCCAACCACCGGCAGGTCCGGTGGGTTTCCAGGGCCCAACTTCACATAACGCTCCGGTTTATCGGCGATTTTGAGGAGTCTTTTCTTGCCCGCTTGGAATCGGTTTTGGGAAAAGTTGCCTCTTCCACCCTGCCTTTTGAGGCGGAAATAGGGGGGCTCAATGCCTTCCCGCGCATGGAGCAAGCCAGGGTTTTATTCATACCGGTCACCCGGGGTGATGAAGACTTCCGGCGGTTGGAAAAGGCGCTGACAGTCAATTCGGCGGCCTTGGGCATCCGGCCCGATGTGAAGGAATACCATCCCCATTTGACTTTGGGGAGGGTGAGGGAAAATGAAAATCCAAAGGCGGCGCAAAGGGCCTTGCAGGAAGTCTTGCCGCCCCAATGGCCGCCGTGGAGGGCCGATCGTTTCATTCTTTTTAAGAGTCAATTGGCCGCCGGCGGATCGGTTTACACACGGCTGGTGGAATTTAAATTGGGCGTGTGATAAAAAGAAAAAAAGGAAATGAACCATGGCCGAGCGACAAAGGGGAGAGGGGGAAAACCCGCAGCCGGGTGAAAAGGAACTGGAGGAGCAGCTCCAAGCCTTCCAGCAAGCCCAACAAGTTTATGTGGAACAAACCTTCCAATGGCTGATTGATTTCGTCGCCAGTTATTTCCCCGAGGACCAATTGGCCATACGGGACCTGGACCTTGAAATCCACTTCATCCATCGGGTGGTCGAGGGTGGAAAGCCGGTGGGGGCCCTGGTTTACCGGTTCCGAAAATTCATCAACAAAGCGGATTATTTCAAGGAAATGGCGGAGGATTACCGGGAGGGCCTTGAGCTACCGGAGGTTTATTTCGTGGATACGGAATCCTCCAAGTTCGATGAAACTAAGACAGGGGAGGCGGGCGAAGTTTACGCCGAAATACCTCCCGAAAAACTGACCGGACGGATCCGGGAATTGCGGGAGGAACTCAAAAAGAGGGCCAAACTCCGGCAGCTGAAAGAAAGTGTCTAACGGCGGCAGCCGGTTGCCAGGCGCCGGTTGTCGGACAAAGGCCGCCTATAAACCTGGAAAAGGAGAAAGTTATGAATCAATGGTTTTGGAGCCTGTTCTTAGCGGCCTTTGTTGCAGCGCCGTTTTCGGCTTTGGCCGGTGATTCACCCATCCTCGGCGGGGGCAATTTTGGCTTGGGACTGGAAGTGGGCGACCCGGGCGCCTGGGGGGCCGTTGGAAAGATTTGGATTGATAAGCAAAACGCCTTCCAACCCGCGATCAAACTGGGCGACGGCTCGACCCTTTTGCAATTGGACTACCTGTGGCATGATTACGATGTGATCCATCCCGCCAATGGATTGATGCCGCTTTATTTCGGCGTGGGAGGTGACCTGAACGCGCAAGGAAGCGTGGCGTTGGGACCCCGGGGAGTGATTGGCATTTCCTATATGTTCAACAAAGTGGATGTCCCGGTGGATATCTATGTGCAGGTGGTCCCTGAAATCTGGTTTTACAGCGGCGGGGTTTCGACTTTTTACCTTTATGGCGACGTTGGATCAAGATATTACTTCTAATGCCATTTTGAATGGGGCCAAGTTTTTGAACCATGGGCGCAAAAACCCGCCGTAACTCAAAACTCGAAATTAACCAGTTTGTACGCATGCAACTGGCGGCAAGGAACTCACGAATGTATAGAAAACAACCGGCCTTAATGATGTACGCGGCAAGCGAGTATGACTCGAACCTCTACTATGCCGTGAAGTTCTCGGTTCCCGACCCGTTCCCCTATTTCCGTATCGGTGGGAAAAGCATCATCCTCATGAGCGACTTGGAACTGGGGAGGGCCCAAAAACAAGCCAAGGTGGATGAGGTCCTTTCCTATTCGGATATCCAGGCCGGTACAAAAGCTTCAGGGGTGGAAAAACCTGGAGTTGCGGATGTCACGGCCTACTTCCTTAAATCCCAAAAGGCCAAAAAAATCCTGGTGCCGGATAATTTCAACTTGGGTTTGGCGGATGCCTTGAGGCATCGGGGAATCGGCGTGGAAAGCAAACCCGATCCCTTTTTCGAGGAAAGGGTTTACAAATCTAAGGAAGAAATCCGGATGATCACGCAATCCCTTCGCCACACGGAGGCCGCCATCCATAAGCTGGAGAAGCTGCTCCGGGAATCCAAAATCGCCGGAAAAAAGATTTCCCACCGCGGCCAATGGTTGACTTCGGAATTATTGAAGAGGGTCCTCAACGTGTCCATGATGGAAAACAACTGTGTGGGCAGCCATACCATCGTGGCCAGCGGCGACCAAGGCTGTGACCCCCACAACGAGGGCACCGGCCTGGTTTGGGCGAACCGATCCTTGATCGTGGACGTCTTCCCCAGGTCGGGGGATACCTTTTATTACGCGGACATCACCCGCACCTTCGTGAAGGGGAAGGCCTCGGCCGCGCTGAAGGCGCAATACGAGGCGGTCAAAGCGGCGCAGGAAAAGGGCATCCGCATGGTGGCCCCGGGCGTGAACGGCAAGGACGTGCATGGGGCCATTAAAGTGGATATGGAATCCAAGGGATACAAGACCGAGCGACGGAACGGCACCATGGTGGGTTTTTTCCACGGCACGGGCCACGGCCTAGGGTTGGACGTCCATGAGCCGCCAAGGGTCAACGCCTCGGAACACGTCCTTAAAAAAGGGGAGGTGGTGACGGTGGAACCGGGGCTTTACTATCCCGGCGTGGGCGCAGTACGAATCGAGGACTTATTGGTGGTGACCGCCAGCGGACACCAAAACCTTACGGTTTATCCGAAAAAATTGGAAATTGACTAATGTCAGATAGGTTTAATCAGTGGGACAAAAGGGCTAGGGCTGCTGCTGGCCGGGAGGTGTTTGCATGAGATTGTTCATGAGGGCCTTGGTGTCTTGGTCGTTTCCTCCGCCGGAAAACACCAAATAAGAAAGAATCGTCAGTGCGACTCCCCACAAGATCATTTTCGTGTTTGCGGTTTTTATTCCCCTCCAAAAGTAGTATCCGCCCAATAACCCCAAAACGAGGCTTGCCAGTATTTTCAACATGAGCATGGGGTTCCCCTATTTTTTGACGTCTTCGCCCGATGTTAAATCCATGAAATCCATGATTCCCTCAAAGACCTTGTGGGCGATGGGCGCGGCGATGTCCTTGCCCGTGCCGCCGTTCTCGGCCAGGATGGCCATGGCGATCTTGGGGTTGTCCGCGGGCGCGAAACAGATGAACCAGGCGT
>JASHQZ010000175.1 GCA_030038835.1 candidate division FCPU426 bacterium | reverse complement strand
AGTCCGGCCGTCCTGGAAAGGCTTATGGAGGCCCTGGTTTCCTTGGGCGCCCGGCCGGCCGAGCCGGGGGAATTCACCTACCGCGCTTTCCTGAATGGAAGGCTGGATTTGACCCAGGCCGAGGCGGTGGAAGCCCTGGTCTCCGCCCAGGGCGAGGCGGCAAGGCGGCAGGCCTTGAGGCAATTGACCGGCGGATTGGCGGCCCATTTGGAGCCGCTGGAGGAATCGTTGAAATCCCTCTATCTCAAGATCGAGGCCCGGCTGGAGTTTTCCGAGGACGGCATCCCGCCCTTGGACCTGGAGAAGTTCAAAAAGCAATTGGAAGACATCGTGGCGGAGCTTCGGAGGCTTTTGGAAAGCTACCCTCAGGGCAAGGTCATCCGCCAGGGCTTAACCGTGGCCCTGGTGGGACCGCCCAACGTGGGCAAATCCAGCCTCCTGAATTCCCTTCTGGGCACCCGGAGGGCTATTGTGACCCCCCTGGCCGGCACCACCCGGGACGTGGTGGAGGGGGAAATCCTCCTCAAGGGCGTGAAGGTAAGGCTTTTCGACACAGCGGGAATAAGGCAGGCCCAAAACGAAGTGGAAGTGGAAGGCATCCTCCGAAGCCGCCAAGTCATCGAGGAAGCGGACATTTTGTTTTGGGTCATCGACGCTTCCAACCCGAAAGAATCCCTGGAAGAAATTAAAAGAAATAAACTCCCCGCCGACCGGACTTGGTTTTTATTTAACAAGAAGGACCTGGTGAGAATGGACCGGCCCTGGGAAGGCATGGGATTGGATCCGAAGAGGAGCCTTTCCCTTTCCTGCCAGACGAAGGAAGGATTGGACAAGGTGGTGGAAAGGATCGAAGCCTTGATCCAAACCCCTATCGGCAGCGAAGACGTGGTTTTGACTTCCGCCCGGCACCTGGTGGAGACCCGCAATGCCCTGGAGTCCCTGGACCGTTTAAACGGCCTCATCGCCTCGTCCGGGGCCTATGAGATCTGGGCCGAGGAGCTCCGGGCGGCGGCCCTGGCGGTCGGCCGCATCCGGGGCCGCAACCTGCCCGCCACGGCCTTCGAGGAAATCTTCACGAAATTTTGCATTGGGAAATAAAGGATGAGCCAATCCAATGATGTTTATGGCCAGGAACTCATGGCCTTCTACCGGAACCAAAGCGAAAACGAAATTATCGAGCGGGAGGACGGGCTGATCGACGCCCGCGGCCTGGGCGGGAGGAAATATTATTTCTCCGAATATAAGGACTGGGCTCCTTTTGAAAAAGAAAGCATGCGTTACGTGAAAGGCCGCGTGCTGGACATCGGTTGCGGGGCAGGACGGCATTCCCTTTACCTTCAAAAGAAGGGGTTCAACGTCCTGGGCATCGACAATTCCCCGCTGGCCATCCAAGTCTGCCGTTTGAGGGGCCTGAAGAAAACACGCATCCTGGCCATTGAGGAGCTTCAGCGGTTAAAGGCCGGAACCTTCGATTCCATCCTGATGATGGGCAACAATTTCGGTTTGTTCGGGAGCTTCCCCAAAGCAAGGCGGCTTTTACGGCAGATGTCCCGCATCACTTCCCCGAAGGCCCGCATCATTGCGCAGACCCTGGATCCTTACCCGACCCAAGAACCCATTCATTTGGCTTATCACCGCTTGAACCGGAAAAGGGGCCGGATGGCGGGTCAAATCCGGCTTCGGGTGCGGTTCCAAAACCTGGCAGGTCCTTGGATGGATTACCTGCTGGTGTCGGAAAAGGAAATGCGGGGGATACTTGAGGGTACGGGCTGGGCGATCCAAAAAATCTTAAAGTCCACCGGCAGTCTTTATATCGCCGTCATCCAAAAGGGATAAATTCGAACCTATTCAATTTGCCCCGGGGTCCTTGGGAGCCATGGCGCCGTTAAAGTAGCGGAAGCAGTTGCGGGTTCGCTTGGCGTGGTACACCGCGGTGTCCGCCCTTTGGATCAAGACGTCGATATTGTCCCCGTCCTGGGGGAAAAGCCCGGCCCCGATGCTGCAGGTGACCTGGATTTCATGTTCCTGCAGGCGGATGGGCTGGGAGATCACCTGGAGGATTTTCCCCGCCACCAGCTCCACGTCCTGCGTCTGGGCAATGTTGGTTAGGATGACCGTGAACTCGTCCCCCCCCTGCCGGGCCACCGTATCCCCGCTCCTGAGGCAATTCTGGATCCCCTGGGCCACTTCCTGGAGCAAGAGGTCCCCCATGGGATGGCCGAGGGTGTCATTGACGCGCTTAAAGTGGTCCAGGTCGATGAAAAGCACCCCCAGGTGCTTGCCGGTGCGCTCAGCCTGGGAAAGGGCTTGGGAGAGGCGGTCGTAAAAGAGCATCCGGTTGGGCAGGCCGGTCAGGGGGTCGTGGTGGGCCAGGTGGTAAAGCTGGGCCTGCTTGCGCTCGGTCATTTCCTTGATCAGGCGCTGGCCCGTGCCGATGCCCAGGTACTTGCCCTTGCGGGTGATGATGAAGCCCTCATAAAGATACTTCTCCTCCTCGTCCGCGATGATGGAGGAGAGGTCGTCCAGCCCCACGGTGCTTTCCACGATCAGGGGGGCCTTTTCCATGACCAGCGAAATGGGCTTGCGTTCGTAAAGCTCGCGGAAAAACCGCCTGGAGAACCGGTCGATGAGCGCGAAACGGTTAACCAGCCCCAAAGGATAATCGTCCTCCACCACCGCGATGGATTGGATGGTCCGGTCCCGCGCGAACAGTCCGTAGACCTCCTCGCAACGGGTTGTCGGATGGACCGGCGGAACGGGCACCAGCAGGCGCTGGATAAAATCCTCTGTCTTGGGTAGGGAGTTTTGGAGATAAGTGTGGGAAAAACGTCCGGCGCTTTGATTCATGGACCTGCACCCCAAAAGTCAGCTGGTTTCATGATAGGGTCCCCGGCCGAAGGTAGGTTTCGGGCGTGTAAATCTTTGTGTTAATTTTGTCCGGGGCCGGGGTCAATCGAAATTAGCCTTGATGCCGTGGGTGGAGACCGGCAGGCCCGCCTGGCGGAGGTGGGAGACGTCGCAAAAGCCGATACAGCGGGGCACGGCCCAGCTTTCGGATCGCATGTCCATGAGGAGGGTCGTAACCGATGAGGGCGCCATCCAGAAACCCGACCACACCAAGGGCAGGGGGATTTCCAAAAGGTGCGCCAGCCAGGTCAGGCCCAAGCCGTTGTGACAGAAGACGGCGATTTTTTCCCGGTTCTCCTTGAGGACCCGGTAACGCCCGCCCTCCCGGCGGTAACCGTGCCGCGAGAGGAAAGCGTCCGAGGAACGGTTGACCTTGGAGACGATCCCTTGGAATTTTTTCGGACGGAAAAAAGGGATGCGTTGCCAGCGCCCGGAATCAAGTGGTTCCACCCCGCTTCGGATGATTTCCCCCGGCAGGTCCCAGGCCATGAGCGGGCCCCAGGGGGCAACGTCCCCGAGGTTGAGCCCGGAAAGCTCCCGGGTCCAGCTTTCCACCTTTACCTTAAGGCCCGTGGCCTTGGCGGCGTATTGGGCCGTATGCAGGGCGCGGCCCAGGGGCGAGGAATAAAGGTGCGTGAGCCCTTCCCCTTTTAAGCGCCGGGCCAGGGCCTTGGCTTCCTTGTGGCCCTTGGGCGTGATGGTGTTGTGCGCGTAGTCCGGCTCGGCGTGGCGGATGATGTAAAGGCGCATGCATTTTTCCCGAAAGAGAGTGGGCCTTAGGATGCCTCTAAAGGCTTGGAAATAAAAGAGATTCGAAACCGAAGGAATACAAATGTATTCAATTTTGTTCCACGTGGAACATGAGCCCGGCGGGCGGACGAAGGGTCATTCGGTTTTTCCTCATCAACTGTGGCCGGTCGACTGTCGAGCGCATTTGTGCTATAAACTCGCACCGAATTTTTTGAAGGACGTTTTTCGTGGCTTTCCTTTCCTCATCCTATGACGTCGTCGTGGTGGGCGCCGGCCACGCCGGCTGCGAGGCCTCGCTGGCCTGCGCGCGCATGGGGCTGGCCACCGCCCTTCTCACCATGAACCCCGACACGGTCGCCAAGATGAGCTGCAACCCGGCGGTCGGGGGGCTCGCCAAGGGCCACCTGGTGCGCGAGATCGACGCCCTGGGCGGCGAGATGGGAAAAGCCACGGACGCCACCTCCATCCAGTCCCGGGTTTTGAACCGCACCCAGGGCCCGGCCGTTTGGGGGCTGCGCGCCCAGTGCGACAAGGAACTCTACAACCAGCGCATGCGCGAGACCGTGCTGCGCCAGCCGAACCTTTCCGTGAAGCAAGCCACCGTGGAGCGCCTGGTGGTGGAAGGCGGCGCGGTGAAGGGCGTTCTCACCCAGTACGGCGAGGAGATCCGCGCCAAGGCGGTGGTCCTCACCACCGGAACCTTCTTAAACGGCCTCATGCATATCGGCGAAACCAAGATCGAGGGCGGCCGCACGGGGGAACTCTCCGCCAAGGGCCTGCCCGCCCACTTGAGGGAACTGGGCTTTGAGGTAGGGCGCCTGAAAACCGGCACCAACCCGCGGGTCAGGCGGGAATCCATCGACTTTTCCAAGACCGAAGAACAGCGCGGGGATGGGGATCCCGTCCCCTTTTCCCATTTCACCACCACCTTCCCCCTGCAGCCCCAGGTATCCTGCTACATCACCTACACCAACGAAAAGACCCATCGGGCCATCCGGGAGAACCTGCCCCGCTCCCCCCTTTATTCCGGCGTCATCCAAGGCATCGGGCCCCGGTACTGCCCCTCCATCGAGGACAAGGTGGTGAAATTCCCCGACAAGGAGCGCCACCAGATCTTCCTGGAACCCGAGGGGCTTTCCACCAGCGAGTTTTACTTGAACGGGCTCTCCACTTCCCTGCCCCTGGACGCCCAATATTCCTTCCTCCATACCATTGCGGGCCTGGAAGGGGCCGAGATCGTGCGGCCAGGCTATGCGGTGGAATACGACTTTGTGCCCCCCACCCAGGTATCCCATACCCTGGAAACCCACCGGCTGAAGAACTTATTCCTGGCGGGCCAGATCAACGGGACCTCCGGTTATGAAGAAGCGGCCGCCCAGGGCCTGGTGGCGGGCTTGAACGCGGCCCTGGCCGTCAAGGGCCTGCCCTCCTTCCTCCTTTCCCGCACCGAGGCCTATATGGGGGTCCTGGTGGACGATTTGGTGACCAAGGGCACGGAGGAACCCTACCGGCTTTTCACCTCCAAGGCCGAATACCGGCTGCTTTTGCGGCCCGACAACGCGGACCTGCGCTTGATGGAGAAGGGTTTCCAACTGGGATTGATTCCCGGGGAAGCCCGGGAAGCGTTGGTTGAGAAAAAAGCCAAGATCGAGGGGGGACTCAAGGCCTTCAGGACCCGGGTTTTGCCCCCGGAGGCCGCCCCGAACGAGGCCCTTCAGCTCACCCTCCAGGACCGGGCCCTGCTATTGGACAATATCCTGCGCCGGCCCCAGGTGACCTATGAGGCCCTGCGTCCTTACCTGCCTGCCGACCTCCGATTTGAGCCCGAAGTGGCCTTCCAGGTGGAGGTGGAACTCAAATACGAGGGCTATTTGCGCAAGCAGAGGCTCGAAATCCAGCGCCAAAGCCGCAATGAGAACCAGCCCATCCCCCGGGACTTCCCTTATTTGGAAATCCAGGGGTTCGCCCGGGAAGCCAAGGAGAAGCTTAACCGCATCAAGCCCGAAACCTTTGGCCAGGCCGCCCGCATCCAGGGGGTCACCCAGGCGGATTTGGCCGTTCTTCTCTTGGCCCTCAGCCGATATTCCAAACGCCAAGCCGAAATGGGCGCCTCGCCTACCCCATCGGAAGGCTAAGATTGAGCCTGACTCCCGAAAAGCTGAAGGAGGCTTTTGAAAAGGCAGGCCTCCGGCCCTATTTCCCCCCCGATTCCCTGCCCGCCTTGGCTCCATTCACGAGCCGGATGCTCCAAATCAACGAAGGCCTCAACTTGACCAAGTGGACGAAGGACGAGGAGGTCTTAACCCATCACCTGCTGGATTCGGCCTGGGTCCTGCCTCTTTTAAAACCCCTGGCCGCTCCAGGCCAAAGATGGGTGGATTTGGGTACGGGATGCGGTTTCCCGGGCGCGGTTTTGATCGCGGCCTTCCCCCAAGTGGAAGTGACTTTATTGGATTCAATCGCCAAAAAGACCAAGGCCCTGGAGGAATGCCTCCAAGCCGCGGGCTGGTCGGGGAGGGCGCAGGTCCTGACGGGCCGGGCGGAGGAGGTGGGCCGTTCCTCTTCGACCCGGGAATCTTGGGACGGCGTCGTGGCGCGGGCGGTCGCGGATTTCCGGGTGGTTTTGGAGCTGGGAATTCCGCTCTTGAGAACCGGTGGATATCTTGTGAACTGGATGACCGAGGATCAGTTGAAATCCGTGGATAAATCCCAAAGGGCGCTCGAACTCCTCGCGGGAAAAATCGTTAAAAGTGAGGAATACCGGCTGCCTGGCCTGCACCAGCGTCGGTATTTTGTCATAGTGGAAAAATTGGGGAAAACCCCGCAGGCTTATCCACGGGCTGCGGGGAAGCCTTCCAAGAATCCGCTCTAACGTCAGCTCATGGTTCGCAGCTGACAGGTCACAGCCGAGAAAAGCTCACTTCATGAACGGCCTATTAAGCCTTGCCGTCGACGGTCAACGGTAGCTGTAAACGGCTGTCTTGTTCCACGTGGAACACTCTTCCTGGACGGGTCGAAAGGCCCAAATGGAATAGCCTGATTTATTAGGCATTCATTTCAAAAGCCTTTTGAAAATTCAGGAAATACCGCCACATTTAAAATGTAATTCCAACCCTCCCCGCTTATAATAAGCCCGGTCTTTAGGCAAGGAAGCCATGGTTCCGGCCCCTCCAAGGGCTCCGGAAGCCCGTTTAGGCCCCCCAACTGTTTTCAAGACGTTCCCGTTCGGTTGAAACGCCCTTTGGAACCCTTCCGGTTCCTTTTCTTTTTTTCGGGGCCTTTGGGAGCGGCCCCGCTTCAAGCCGGCGACATTATTTAAGAGGTTTCGAGTTGCATGTTCGTTCCCTGCGCCTCTCCCATTTTCGAAACTACGACTCCCTGGAGGTGGGGTTTCACCCCCAATTAAATCTTTTCCTGGGGCCCAATGCCCAAGGCAAAACCAACATCCTGGAGGCCCTTTACTGTCTTTCCACGACCCGCTCTTTCCGCGCCGCCTCGGATGAGGAAATGATCCAATTCGGGCGCGGGGAAGGGGCCATCGAAGGGGTTCTTCGGCGGGAAGAAGGCGAGCAAGCGATCCGGCTGGAACTGCGGCAAGGCAAAAACAAGGCCCTTTTCCTGGACGGAAAAAAGCAAAAAAAACTCTCCCTTCTCCTGGGACGCCTGCCGGCGGTGGTTTTTTCGCCCGATGACTTGTTCCTGGTCAAGGGCGGCCCGGCCTTGAGGCGCCGGTACTTGGACCTGACGGTCCTTCAAATGGACCAGGGCTACCTGGCTCATTTGCAGCAGTACGAGCGGGCCCTCAAACAGCGCAACAGCCTCTTGCGCCAGAAGGTCCCGGAAATGCAAAGCCAACTTTCGGTTTGGGAGGAACCCCTGGCGCGGCACGGGGCGGCCTTGATGCTCCGGCGGCGCGAAGCGGCCCGGAAGCTGTCCGATTTCGCGGGAGAGGCCTTGGGGGATTTGACGGGCGGGGCGGAACGCTTTGAGGTGCGCTACGAACCCAACCTACCCTTGGACGGGCCGGAAAGCTCGGTGGCCGATCAAATGTTGCGGGCCCTGGCCCAGGCGCGGCGGGAGGAAATGGCCCGGGGGGTCACGGTGGTGGGCCCCCACCGGGACGACCTGGGGCTTTGGGCGAACGGCCAGCTCCTGCGCAAGTTTGGAAGCCAGGGACAGCAACGCACGGGGGCTCTGGCCTTGAAACTGGCCCAACTCTCCCTCTTGGCCGAGGGGTGCCGCACCGCGCCCCTGGTTTTGTTCGACGACGTGATGGCCGAACTGGACGCGAAGCGCCGGGCTTTTTTCTTGAACCGCCTTCAACAAGGCGGCCAGGCTTTTTTGACGGGAACCTCGGCCAACGATTTTTCCGCCGCTTCCAAGGCGGCGCGGATTTTTTCGGTGGAAGGCGGAAAGGTGGTCCGGGCGCAGGACGGACCCGGGGGATGAGGATGCGAAGGGGGAAAAAACACAAGGGCGGATTGGTGGAAGTAAGCGACCTTTTGGAAGGCGCGCTTCAAACCTTAGGCGTGAAGGGCGACTTCGAGAAGTTCCGCGTGGAGAAGAAATGTAGGGAAGTGCTGGGTGATAAGTTTTCCAAGGCCCTCACCGCCGTGACGTTAAAGGGCCGTACCGTGGAGATGGCCTTCAACCACTCCATTTGGATGAACGAAGTGAATTTCCGGAAGACTGAGATCCTCGAGAAGCTGCAAAAGGAATTTCCCGATATCGGGATCAAGACGCTGGCTTTGACTTTGTCGAGAAGTTCCAAGGCCTAGGAGCGTCAAGGCGGGGCGGCCCAAGAGAGAGGCCGCCACCTAAAACAGACAAGGAAACCCATGGCGAAGAAAGCGCTGAAGAAGGAAAAAGAGGCCAAGGTGGAAAAGGCTCCGCCCCCGGCTGAAAAAGCACCCAAGACCCCCGAGAAAAAGGGCGGGAGCGACTACTCGGGCGACAAGATCACGGTCCTGGAAGGCCTGGAGGCGGTGCGCAAACGGCCGGCCATGTACATCGGCTCCACTTCGGGCGCCGGGCTGCACCACCTGGTCTATGAGATCGTGGACAACTCCATCGACGAGGCCATGGCGGGCTTCTGCGATTCCATCGAGGTGGTGATCCACTCGGACAATTCCATCTCCGTCACCGACAACGGCCGGGGCATCCCGGTCGACCTCCATCCCACCCAGAAGGTCTCGGCCTTGGAAGTGGTCATGACCAAGCTGCACGCGGGCGGCAAGTTCGACCACCAGACCTACAAGGTCTCCGGCGGCCTGCACGGAGTGGGCGCCTCGGTGGTGAACGCCCTCTCGGAGTGGCTGGAGGTGGAGGTGCGCCGGGAAGGGAAGATCTGGTACCAGTCCTACAAGCGGGGCGTGCCCGAGGCCAAGGTGAAGCCCACGGGAGAGGCCAAGAAGACCGGCACCAAGGTGACCTTCCTTCCCGACAAGCAGATCTTCACCGAGACCGAGTATTCCTTCGACACCCTGGCCAAGCGCCTCCGGGAACTGGCCTTCCTCAACAAGGGCATCTATATCAAGCTCACCGACGAACGCGGCAAGGGCAAGGAGGCGGTCTTCCAGTTCAACGGGGGCATCAGCCAGTTCGTCAAGGAAATCAACCAAAACAAGGAAGTGCTCTTTGCCACGCCCCTTTACTTCGAGAAAGAGAAGGATCGCATCACGGTGGAGGTGGCCATCCAGTACAACGAGTCCTACGCCGAGAACGTCTTCTCCTTCGTCAACAACATCAACACCATCGAGGGGGGCACCCACCTGCAGGGCTTCCGCTCGGCGCTGACCCGTACCATCAACGACTACGCCAAGAAGAACTCCCTCATCAAGGACGCGGACCCGCCCATCTCGGGCGACGACGTGCGCGAGGGACTGACCGCCGTCATCTCGGTCAAGGTGCCCGACCCGCAGTTCGAGGGCCAGACCAAGACCAAACTCGGCAACGGGGAAGTGGAAGGCATCACGCGCCAGGTCTGCAACGACGGTTTAGGGACATTTTTTGAGCAAAATCCAACGGTGGCGCGCCGCATCGTGGGCAAATGCCTCATGGCCGCCAAGGCCCGGGAGGCCGCGAGGAAGGCCCGGGACCTCACCCGCCGCAAGGGCGCGCTGGAGATCTCCTCCCTTCCCGGCAAGCTCGCCGACTGCCAGGAGGAGGA
>JASHQZ010000020.1 GCA_030038835.1 candidate division FCPU426 bacterium | reverse complement strand
GTGGGATTGGAATCCAAATCCACCATATTGCCCGCTTCCTTGGCGGCCTGGGTGCCCGTGTTCATGGCCACCGCCACGTCGGCCTGGGCCAGCGCCGGGGCGTCGTTGGTGCCGTCCCCAGCCATGGCCACCAGCCGTCCGCCCGCCTGGGATTCCCGGATAAGCTTGAGTTTGGCCTCGGGCGTGGCCTGGGCCAGGAAGTCGTCCACGCCGGCTTCCGCCGCGATGGCGGCGGCCGTCAAGGGATTGTCTCCCGTGATCATGACGGTCTTAATGCCCATGCGCCGGAGTTCGGCGAAGCGCTCCTGGATGCCGCCCTTGACGATATCCTTCAAGTGAATCACGCCCAGGACCTTCTTGCCCTCGGCTACCACCAGGGGGGTGCCTCCGCGGCGGGAAATGGCTTCCACTCCCGCGCGCACGTCATCGGGGTATTTCCCCCCCTCTTCCTTGACGTATTTTTCGATAGCTTCGGCCGCACCCTTGCGGATGGAGCGCTTGCCGATATCCACGCCGCTCATGCGGGTCTGGGCCGTAAAGGGCACGAAAGTGGCCTTGAGGTCTTGGATATCGTGGCCCCTGAGACCGTATTTTTCCTTAGCCAAAACCACGATACTGCGGCCCTCGGGCGTCTCATCCGAAAGGGAGGAAAGCTGGGCGGCCTCGGCCAGGTCCTTGACGTCCACGCCGGAAGCCGGGATCAATTCGGTGGCCTGCCGGTTGCCCAGGGTGATAGTGCCGGTCTTGTCCAAAAGGAGGACGTCCACGTCACCCGCCGCCTCCACCGCCCTCCCCGACATGGCGATGACATTGGCCTGGATCATCCGGTCCATGCCAGCGATGCCGATGGCGGACAAAAGCCCGCCGATGGTAGTCGGTGCCAGGCACACGAAAAGCGCCACCAGCACCGTCACGGTCACCACCTGGCCCGACCCGGACACGAAAACGCTGAATATGGAAAAAGGCAAAAGCGTCGCACACACCACGAGGAACACGATGGTCAGGGCCGCCAATAGGATGTTGAGGGCGATCTCATTGGGCGTCTTCTGCCGCTTGGCGCCCTCCACCATGGAGATCATACGGTCCAGGAAGGATTCGCCTGGGTTGGAGGAAACCTGCACGACGAGCCAGTCCGAAATGACCCGCGTACCCCCGGTCACCGCGCTGCGATCGCCGCCGGATTCGCGCACCACGGGCGCCGATTCTCCCGTGATGGCGCTTTCGTCCACCATGGCCACGCCCACCATCACCTCGCCGTCGGCCGGGATGAAATCTCCCGCCTCCACTAACACCACGTCGCCCTTCCTCAGGTCGCCCGAAAGCACCTCGGTGATCTTGGCGTTCTTGTCGGGCTTGGAAAGCTTTTTGGCCTTCACTTCCTGGCGGCTCTTGCGCAGGGTGTCGGCTTGGGCCTTGCCCCGACCCTCGGCCATGGCCTCGGCGAAGTTGGCGAAGATCACCGTGAACCACAACCACAGCGAAACGGCGAAGATAAACCCGGGCGCGGCCTCGCCCTTGCCCGTCAAGGCCTGGATCCAAAGCCCGGTGGTCAGGATGCTTCCCACGTAAACCGTGAACATGACCGGGTTTTTCACCATATGGCCCGGCGTGAGTTTTTTGAAGGATTCGATAACCGCCTTACGGGTGATCTCCGTCTCGAACAATTTGCGCGGCTTTGTATGATCGGTCATTTTTAAATCTCCTCTTTTCAGGCCCTTTGAGTCCCTGGAGAGGGCCTGTCTTACTTTTGAATCACCGCCGGATAGGGCGGGTTTTAGTTGGCCGGCCTTTTTCGTTTTTTTCGGCGAAGTCCTGGGCGAGTTCGCGGAGGCTGCCCGCCGGGGTGTAGCCTTTCTTTTCTTTTCCATGGCGCACCATCCTCATCATGCCCAGCACCATTGCGGACCAGGTGACCAGGAAAAAAGAAACCTGGATGTTTTGAAGCTGGGTGGATGCTCCGTTCACCAGCAGCCCCATCATTTCCCGTTCCATCGACGACATAAGCACGTCCTAAAACCCATCCCAACAGGAGGTACGGAGACACTGTTAAAATCATGATTTGGTTCTTGCTTCGACAACCTTCGCTTGCCTCCGTGTCTCTGTGGTTAAAGAGGTTTACATCTTCAACATTTTTAAATGTTCCACGATGGGCCCCAGGGCCAACGCCGGGAAAAAGGTCAGTGCCCCCACGATGACGACCGTTGAAACCAGCATGACGATGAAAAGCAGCGTGTGCGTGGGCAGCGTTCCGGAACTCTGGGGCACGATTTTCTTCCGGGCCAAGCTTCCCGCGATAGCCAGGGTTGGGATGGCCAGCCAGAACCGGCCGAACCACATGGCCACGGCGCCCATGAGGTTGTAGAAGGGCGTATTGCCGCTCAACCCCGCGAAGGCGCTGCCGTTGTTGGCCACTTGGGAAGTGAAGGCGTAAAGGATCTCGGAAAAACCGTGGGGACCGGGGTTGGAAACCCCCGCCCGGCCCGCGTCGGTGATGACGCCCACCGCCGTTAAGGCCAGGATCACCATCGGGGGGATGAGGATGACCAGGGAGGCCATCTTCATCTCATAGGATTGGATTTTCTTGCCCAAATATTCGGGCGTGCGGCCCACCATGAGCCCCGCCACGAAGACCGCCACAATGGCGAAAATGATCATCACGTAAAGGCCCGATCCCACGCCGCCCAGTACCACTTCGCCCAGCATCAACATCCACAGGGGCACGAAGCCGCCCAGGGGCGTGAAGGAATCATGCATGGAATTGACCGCCCCGCAGGAAGTCCCGGTGGTGAGGGTGGCCCAAAGGGCGGAATCGCCGATGCCGAAACGGACCTCCTTACCTTCCATGTTGCCGTCATGCAATGCCTCGCCATGGGCACCCGCCGTCAGCTTGTTCAAGAGGGGATTTCCCGCCTGTTCCTGCCGGACGCAAAGATAAACCATCGGCAGGAGAAGGATGAACATGGCGAGCAGGACGGCCCAACCCTGCCGTTTGTCCCCGACCATCATCCCGAAGGTGTAACACAGCGCCGCCGCGACAACGGCCAAGGCCAACATTTCCAAAAGGTCGGTAAAGGGATCGGGGTTCTCGTAAGGGCTGGCGGAATTGACGTTGTAAAAACCTCCACCGTTGGTTCCCAGCTGTTTGATGGCGATTTGGGACGCCACGGGCCCCACGGCCAGGGATTGCTGGGTCACGACCACATGGGTCATCTGGGCCTTCCCGTCCATGGTCACGGGCTGGCCCTGGGCGTTGGTCACGGGCTGGTCGTAGGAGGTCGGCTGAACCAGGGTGGCGCTGGGATAATTGCTGAAGGTCTGGGGAATCCCCCGGCTGATGAAGGCCAGGGCGAGGACCACGCAAATGGGCATCAGGATATAGAGCGTCGTGCGGGTCATATCCACCCAAAAGTTCCCCAGGAGTTTGGTTTCCTTCCGGACGAAGCCGCGTATAAAAGCCGCCAGGGTGGCCATGCCGGTGGCCGCGGAGAGGAAGTTGTGGACCGCCAAGCCGGCCATTTGAGTGAGGTAACTCATGGTGGATTCCCCGCCGTAGTTCTGCCAATTGGTGTTGGTGATGAAGCTGATGGCGGTGTTAAGGGCCAGGTCCGGCGGAACCGCGCTTTGGCCTGCGGGGTTCAAGGGGAGGCGGTCCTGGAAACGTTCGATGGCGTAAAGGAGGAGGCCGCCCACGATGTTGAAAAGCAGCATGGCCAGGGAATAGACCTTCCAGTCCATTTCCTCCTCCGGCCGGACGCCGCAAATCCTATAAATAAGTCGCTCCAGCCAGCCGAACCATTTGTCCAGGAAAAAGGGCTTATGCTCGTAGACCCGGGCCATGTACCAGCCCAGCGGCTTCACCAGCAAAAGCAAAAGGACAAAGAAGAATCCGATTTGCGTCCATTCATTGGTCGTCATTGAAGTGTCTCCAAACTTTTCGTTTGTTTGCGGTTTTACTGCCAATCGTGAACTGTCAGCTGTGAATTGCCTCTAGAACCATTCGGGTTTTAAGAGCGCCAGGATGAGGTAGACCAGAAGGCCCACCGACACGGCGCCGCTGACGATATAAATTAGGTTCATGGCTCGCCCTCCATCATCTTGTCCAAGGCCCGGATCAGCCAAATGGTTGAAACGGACAGGGCCAAAAAAATCATGATGCACCAGAATTCCAGCATGGTCATTCCCTCCCCGCGTGGATGAACACCGTTGTTTTTTTCAGGTCTTTCTCGCCGCGTCTTTTCCTTGCCCAATGGAAGGTTTCCCCCATCAGCAGGCAAAGCCCGCCGAAAAGGACCGGGCTCGACAGGAATAGGATCTGGATCATGACTTTCTCCTTTTCCAAGAGGCGGGGTTTTCCCTCCGTCAAGGAAAAGATAAGGCGAAACCGGATAAGTATTCCGTTAAGAGGGATTTGGAATACATATGGGAAAAATTAAAATGAAGCGGATTGAAAGTCCGAATAGGCCTTCACCGAAACGGATGGGTTGGGGGGACGTCCCGCCGGGCGGCCCTACGCCCTTGGAGGGCGCCAGGGAGGCTTCGCCTGTCCCCAATTCGGCGTTGGGCCGGCTCTCTTCGAACCTGCTATTTTTTGTTCTTTAAATCCGAGGCTGGGAGCGGGTGTCGCGATGCCGGAGCTCCGACCCATCGAAAGGTTCGCTGCCGGGGCCGATGGACGCCCGCGCAAAAAAATCCAGCCAGGGGTCTTTTTCCGAACATTTCAAAAAACTAACGAAAAACAAACCACTTCATAACAACCAGCATTTCCGCATTTGAAATGGCCCATGTTACGAAGGCCGCTGGAAAATTTTTCCTCGAAACTGGCCCCACG
>JASHQZ010000174.1 GCA_030038835.1 candidate division FCPU426 bacterium | reverse complement strand
GCAAAAACCTGAGATTCCCACGTCGCAAAGCGAGCCTATCGGCTCTGCTCCTCGGAATGACAGCAAACTGAGACACTACCCGCAATGACACCTCTTATCCCGCCGCGGGCTTACTTCATCTTAAGACACGGCGTATTCCTTGCGAAAACATCCCTTTCGTTCCAACGACAATTTTGTGGAGCGTTCCCAAAATTGTGCAATGGCCATTCGCGAAAATCGCGATTTTAGCCCTTATTTTTAGCCCTTTCCTTGGCCCCGTCCTTGCTTTGAATAAATAAAAGGGGGGGAGATCTCCGGGGGAAAGGAGCTGTCATGAACTTCGAGAATTACCAGACCGATTCCTATTACGACGAACTTTTCGAAAGCGGGGGCTGTCCCCGGACCAGCGCCGCGCCGCTGGTGGACCGGATCAAGTCCATGCCCGCCGGGGACCTGACCCGGCAGCAGAAGGCCGCCGAGTCCGAGTTCATGCAGATGGGCATCACCTTCACGGTTTACGGCAACAAGGACGGCACGGAGAAAATCTTCCCCTTCGACATCATCCCCCGCATCGTGCCCAACCCCGAATGGAAGGTCATCGAAAAGGGCCTCATCCAGCGCATCCAGGCCCTGAACCTCTTCATTGACGACGTGTACCACGATCAGCGCATCCTGGCCGACCGGGCCGTGCCCAAGCAGGTGGTGGACTCCTCCTTCGGCTTCCACAAGCAGTGCGTCGGCCTCAACCCGGCCAAGCGCATCTGGATCCATATCACCGGCACCGACCTGGTGCGCGACAAGGACGGCCGTTACTACGTGCTGGAGGACAACCTGCGCTGCCCCTCGGGCGTGTCCTACGTGCTGGAGAACCGCAACGTCCTGAAACGCACCCTGCCCCAGGCCTTCCAGGACATGCGGGTCAAGCCCGTGGACGACTATCCCCACCGGCTCCTGGACACCCTTCGGTACGTGGCACCGGCGGGCACCGACGCTCCCCGGGTGGTGGTCCTGACGCCCGGCCCCTACAATTCCGCTTATTTCGAGCACGCCTTCCTGGCCCGGCAATTGGGGGCCCAGTTGGTGGAGGGCCGCGACCTGGAGGTGGTGGATGGTTACGTGAAGATGCGCACCACCAAGGGCCTGGAGAAGGTGGACGTCATCTACCGCCGCGTGGACGACGACTTCATCGACCCGCGGGCCTTCCGGCCCGATTCCACCCTGGGCGTGCCCGGCCTCATGGAGGTCTACCGTAAGGGCCGGGTGTCGCTGGCCAACGGCCTGGGCACGGGCATCGCCGACGACAAGGGCATCTACGCCTACGTGCCCCACATGATCAAGTATTACCTCCAGCAGGATCCCATCCTGCCCAACGTGCCCACCTACGTGTGCTGGGAGGACGCCCAACGGCGCCACGTGCTGGACAACCTGGACAAGCTGGTGGTGAAGGCCGTCAACCAGGCGGGCGGTTACGGCATGCTGGTGGGGCCCCATTCCTCCAAGGCCGAGCAGGAAAGGTTCGCCCGCTTGATCGAGGCCAACCCCCGGGACTATATCGCCCAGCCCACCCTGGCCCTTTCCCGCGTACCGGTGATCGTGGACGACCATTTCGAGGGCCGCCACGTGGACCTGCGGCCCTACATCCTCTACGGGCGGGAGATCTACGTGCTGCCCGGAGGCCTCACCCGGGTGGCCCTGAAAAAGGGTTCACTCGTGGTCAACTCCTCCCAGGGCGGGGGCAGCAAGGACACCTGGGTCTTGGACGAACCCCCCGCGCCGGGGAACAAGGAATCCAATTGAAATGTCCAAAAGTGAGCCTTTGGACCGCCGATCAAGACCGGTGGACGCCGATAACGAGGAAGGGTTTATCAAACGTAAGCCGTCATCGGCATTGATCGGACGTTATCGTCGGTTGCTGAAAAAATCATTTTGGGGGATGTCCCAATGCTAAGCCGCCTGGCCGACTCCCTTTACTGGACGGGCCGCTACGTGGAGCGGGCCGAGAACGTGGCCCGCTTCATCGGCGTCAACCTGAACCTCATCCTGGACACGCCCTTGAACGGCAACCACCAGTGGCAGCCTCTGGTGGTCACCACGGGCGACGAGCATGATTTCGAGCGGCGCTACGGCGAACCCACCCGCGACAGCGTCATCCAGTTCCTCATGTTCGACGCGGACAACCCCAACTCCATCTACTCCAGCATCCAGAAGGCCCGCGAGAACGCCCGCACCATGCGCGAGGTCATTTCCTCCGAGATGTGGGAGCAGCTCAACATCTTTTACCTGATGGTGCAGGGCATGGCGCACAAGCCCGGCGTGGGCATGGAAACCCTCGAGACCTTCTGCCGCAACGTGAAGATGTTGAGCCACCTTTTTTCCGGCGTGACTGACGCCACCCTTTCCCACGGCGAGGCCTGGCACTTCTTCAACCTGGGCCGCCTGGTGGAAAGGGCGGACAAGACCGCCCGCATCCTGGACGTGAAGTATTTCATCCTGCTGCCCAAGGTGGAAGACGTGGGCACTCCCTACGACGACATCCTCTGGACCGCGCTCTTGAAGTCCGCCAGCGCCAGCGAAATGTACCGCAAGAAATACGGGCGCCTGCAGCCCGTGAAGGTGGCCGAGTTCCTGGTCCTGGATCGGGAATTCCCACGCTCCATACGCTACTGCCTGGCCCAGGCCGAACAATCGCTTCGGGCCCTCACCGGGTCGGCGCCGGGCACCTACGCCAACCTGGCCGAGCAGCGGCTGGGGCGCCTGAAATCCGATCTGGAGTACGCCGACATCGCCGGCATCATCACCGCCGGGCTGCACGAGTACCTGGACGCCTTCGAGGCCAAGTTGAACGCCCTGGGGGACGCCCTTTTTACGGTTTATTTTTCGCCGCAGGCGCCGGTGGAACCGGCCCCCGATCACGTGATGGAAAGGATGGACCAATGACCTTTTGCCTAGCCATGAAAGTGAAGGAGGGCCTGGTGGCCCTGGCCGACACCCGTATCACCAGCGGCACCGAGCAGATCACGGGCCGAAAGGTCTCTCTGCACCAGAAGGGCGGCCACGCCTTTTTCCTGATGACCTCGGGGCTGCGCTCGGCGCGGGACAAGGCCCTCACCTACTTCAACGAGCGCCTGGAGGGCGAGAAGGAACCCTACCACCACCTCTACCACGCGGTGAACGCCTTCGCCGAGCAGGTGCGCCGGGTCATCAAGGAGGACAAGGCGGCCCTGGAGGAGGCGGGTTACGGCTTCAACCTTTTTTCCATCATGGGCGGCCAGCTGTCCCACGACGCCGAGCACAAGCTTTACCTCATTTATCCCCAGGGCAACTGGGTGGAGGTGACCGAAAGCACGCCTTACTACGCCATCGGCGAGTCCGCCTACGGCAAGCCGCTCCTGGACCGGGCCCTGCATTACGATTCCACCATGGAGGTGGCCATGAAGGTGGGCTACCTGGCTTTCGAGGCCACCCGCACCAGCGCCACCGACGTGGATTTCCCCATCGACATGGTCCTATACCGGAAAGGCACCAACCGCATGACCGAGACGCGGTACGACCGGGAGGACCTGAGGGAAGTGACCGACTGGTGGAAAAAACGGGTCCGGGAAACCGTGGAGCTCTGCCCCTCGGCTTGGGCCGAAACTGCGCTGGGCCAACTGCCGCGCAAATGGGGGGAAAGCCATGCGGTTTGAGGTGCGCCACCAGCTGCGCTACACCTACAGCAAGGAAGTGTTCCTGGAGCCAACCTCCATCCGCTTGAAGCCCCGCAGCGATTTCAGCCAAACCGTCGAATCCTTCGGCCTGCTGGTGGACCCCGCGCCTACCGGACTCTCGGAGTTGCTGGACCTGTACAACAACCACGAGGTCCTGGCCTGGTTCTCGGGCAAGCACTCCACCCTCGCGATCCAGACCCACTTCAAGGTGGACACCGCCTTGAGCAACCCCTTCAACTACCTCATCACCGACCCCATGGTCCTGCGCCTGCCGGCCAAGTACGGCCTCGAACAGCCCATCCTGGCCTCCTACCTCAAGCCCGCGCCCGACCCCTCGGTGGCCAACCTGGCCCAGGAGCTCCTGAGGGAAAGCGACGACAACGCGCTCAACTTCCTTTTCCACGCCACCGATTACTTCTTCCGGGAATTCCAGCACACTGTCCGGTCCTCGGGGGAGGCCCTGCCCGCCCACAAGACCCTGAGGCGCCGCGAAGGCGCCTGCCGCGACCTGGCGGTGCTCCTGGTGGACATCTGCCGCTCCGTGGGCTTGGCCGCGCGATTCGTGAGCGGGTACAAGTTCGAGCCCGGCGCCAAGGACGCCCGGGAACTGCACGCCTGGACGGAAGTCTTCCTTCCCGGCGCGGGCTGGCGGGGCTATGACCCCAGCCTGGGCCTTGCCGTCTCCGACCTGCATATCCCCCTGGCCTCCGGGCCCCTGCCCGCCGACGCGGCCCCCGTTTCAGGCACCTTCCGGGGCACGGAGGTCCTTTCCAGGCTGGACTACCGCATCGAGATGGAATGCCTGGAGGAGGCCCCCAAGATCAATTCCGCGCGTTAAATTCCTCCTCCAAATCCCCCTTCAAATTTATACTTTTCCAAATGAGACCCCGTATTCCCGCCCCATGGGCCGAGTGGCTTTGTTTTTCCCTTTTCCTGGTCCTCAATGCCCTTTTAGCCCTGGGCCCCTTCTCCCTGGTTTCCAAGCTGTGGATCGGAGCGGCGGGTTTGCCGGCTTTGATTCTCCTTTCCTTTTTCTCAAAGTCCCATGGAGGCGGCGCTGGAATGCCCGAAAATCCGCCGCAGCCTCCTTTAAATTTCCCGGTTTGGACGGGACTTCTTTTTATCGGAACGGGCCTTTTCCTGCGGTTCTGCAAATTAACCAGCCTTTCCACCTGGCCCAATCCCGATGAATCGCTCGCGGCCGTGATCGCCCTCCATATCAGCCAAATGGGGGATTGGCATTTTTTCTATACAACCGCGCAAAACACCTTCGTTTATTTTTGGGCCTTAGCCGCCTGGATCAAACCATTGGGGCTTTCCCTCACCACCCTTTGGCTTTTCCCCGCGGCTCTCTCGTCCCTCACCCTGCCCTTGCTTTACCTCACGGCCCGTCAATGGGGTTCCAGGGGTTTTTCCTTGCTCCTGACCGCCATGGGAAGCCTGGCATACTGGGCGGTTTACGCCGGCCGCAACGGCTTTCCCACCATCCTGGTTCCCCCTGCCGAACTGCTGTCATTGTTCTTCCTGGGTCGGCTCCTGTCCGGCCGTTCCACCTCCCGGCCCAGGCGGGATACGGCCTGCCTCGCCTTGGCATTGGCCGGCGGTTTTTATGTCTACTCCCCTGCTTGGCCGCCTTTCGTGATTTTGGTCTTGGTGGCGTTAGCCGCCTCATGGAAAGCCCCCGGCTCCCAGGCCCGCTTCTCCGCCAGCCTTGGGTCGGTTGTTTTTTCAGCGGCGCTGCTGCCTTTCGTTGTTTCCGCCTTCCGGGAACATTACGGCAGTTACTTCCGGGGACTTCAATGGAGCGCCTCTTCCCTTGAGTTTCAACAATTGCTTGTTTCCGCTTCATATCTGACGGGCCTTTTCTGGGGAAAAAAGGATGGCGATTATTACGGCCCCTTTTGGGGCGGACTTTTCGACCCCCTCACCGCGGCATTGTTCTTCATGGGCGCCCTCTACGCCTGGAGAAACCGCGCCTCCCCGACGGGAAAGTGGGCTCTGGCGGCCGTGGTTTTGACCCTGCTTCCGGGCATCTTTTCCTCAAATTTGGAATTTTTCCGGGTCTTCCTGGTCCTTCCCTTTGTTCTGTTCCTGGCCGCAGAGGGTTTCC
>JASHQZ010000173.1 GCA_030038835.1 candidate division FCPU426 bacterium | reverse complement strand
GGAGAGGGCCGGGGTGAGGGTGACTGTTTCTGCTCCGCATTACCCCTGGCCGTTCCCAGGGGTCCAAGCTCGGAATGACGACAACCTGATGCACCACCCCATTGCCACCCTTTTTAAGGTGGACAATACCTTTGTCAGCCGGGCCATGAGGATATTGGGGTCCCCAATGAGGCTGATTTTAGAGAATCTCCAAAAGTTCGGGGAAAGACAGGAACCCCAGGGCCGGGTTTTGGAGAATCTCCAAAAACCTTGGATAAGCAGGTTCCGTCCCAGGATGGGGTTTTAGAGAGTCTCCAAAAGTTCGGGGAAAGACAGGAACCCCAGGGCCGGTTTTTGGAGAATCCCCAAAAACCGTTGGATAAGCGGGTTCCGTCCCGGGATGGGGTTTTAGAGAGTCTCTAAAAGTCAGGGAAAAGCCGGGAACCCCAGGGCCGGGTTTTGGAGAATCTCCAAAAACCGTTGGATAAGCGGGTTCCGTCCCAGGATGGGGTTTTAGAGAATCTCCAAAAATCAGGGGCCATTCCTCGCAATGACGTCCTGAGTTCAAACTGACCTATTGACCAAGTCGGCCCTCTCCCCTCGATGGAGAGGGGGGATAGACGTCAAATCAAATGCGAACTGACGCCAAGTGCGCAGTTCCCATTCAAAATTCATAATTCGTCTTCGAGGTTTGAAATGTACTTCGACGATTTCCTGGGCCGCCTCAAGGGCGGACTGCCCGCACTGGTGTTGCTTTTCGGGGATTCCGACGGAGTCATCGCCGAAGGCGCCCGGGTCCTGAAGGAGCAATTCCGACGGCAATCGCCGGACGGCACCCTCCAAACCTATGACGGCGGTTCGGATAAGCTGGGGGAAGTGCTGGCCGCGGCGCAAACGGCATCGTTGTTCTCAGGCGCCCAGATGCTCCTGGTGGAGCGCGCGGAAAAGATCCTGGGTGGGCATTCCGACGCGGCCCTTGGGCAATTGAAGGATTATTTCCAAAACCCCAATCCCACCTCCCACCTGGTCTTCCTGGCGCCGGGCCTGCGCAAGACCGTGAAAGCCGTGGCCGCGGCCGAGCGCATGGGCTGGGCGGTCCAATGCTCCGACATGCCTGAATGGAAACTGGCCGGGTGGCTCAAGCAACAAGCCCAGGCCCGGGGCCTGGCCCTCCCCGAGGAGGCCGCCCAATTGTTGGTGCAGAAAACAGGCCCGGACATCGCCTACCTGCAACGGGCCCTGGACCAGCTCTCCCTTTATGCCTATCCCCAAAAGGCCGCAAGCGTGGAAATGGTGAGGGAACTGCCCGTGCCGGGCGTGGAATCCGAAATCTTCCCCCTGCTGGACGCGGTTGGGCTGCGCCAGGCCGAGAAGGCCCTGGGGCTCATGGCTCGCTTGGGGGAGGGTGTGGACACGGGGACCGTCATGCTGCTTTACGGGCGAATGAGGGAATTGCTGGCCGTGACCCTCGGCCGCTCCAAGGGAATGAGCCAGGCGGACGCGGCTCAAAAACTGGGCCTGCATCCCTTCCGGCTCAAGGCCCTGTGGGAACAGTCGGATAAGTTTTCAACGGAGGAACTGAAAGGGGCGCTCCAGGATTTAATCCGCCTGCAGGCGGGCGTGGTCACCGGCCGCTTGGGCAAGGCCGTGCCCGCCGTTTACCTGGAGATGTGGATTTTGAAGTGGGGAAGAAGGAAGCAGCAGGCGTTCCACAGATGACAGCTCTTCGACGACTCAGGGCCAAATCAAATTGCCATGAGCCTGTCGAATGGTCTGCAGGAACAACCCCAAGCCTTAAGCCTTGTTGTGTTTTACCGCCGACTGTGGACTGTCGACCCTGGACTACTTTTTAAACTTCTTGTGAACGAATGAAGAAAGGCGGGAAATATGGCGGGAAGCCGTGTTGCGCTTGAGAATCCCATGGGCGCAGGCCTTGTCCAGGACACGCATGACTTCCTTCAGCTTCTGGGCCGCTTCCTCGGCGGTCTTGGCCGCCAGAACGGCCTTCATGGCCGTCCGGACCTTGTTCTTTTCCGCCGAGTTGCGGGCGGTACGGCGTTTGGTACGGCGGACATCCTTGATCGACGACTTGATGATCGGCATGGATCCTCCAAAAAATGTTGCGGCGGCTACCAGAAAAGAAGGCACATCGTAAACGAAGGGCGGGAGGCTGTCAATCGTGGCCATTGAGAGAGCGGGCGTCAGGGCCGGGCACCGGACGGCCCACCAGGTGGCCGGGCATTTTCGGGTGGTTTCCATCGCCACTACCATCAGCCGCGTCACGGGCTTCGGCCGGGACCTGCTGAACTCATGGATTTTCGGGGCAGGCCTTGTTTCCGACTCCTATTTCGCGGCTCTCCGCATCCCGAACCTGCTGCGAGACCTTTTCGCCGAGGGGGCCTTCTCGCCGGCCTTCGTACCGGTGCTTTCCAAGACGATCAAGGGGGGAAAACCCGGGGAAGCCTGGGAACTCATTTCCCAGGTCTTCACCACCCTGCTTTTGGCCGTGGGAGTGACGGTGGGGCTGGGCATCCTGGCCGCTCCGCTTTTGGTGCACGTGGTGGCTCCGGGTTTTTCCGGCGACCCGGCCAAATACGCCCTCACCGTGTCGCTCACGCGGCTCCTTTTCCCGGTGCTCCTTTTCGTGTCCATGGCGGCCCTTTGGATGGGCACCCTGAACTCCTACAACCGGTTCGCGGTGCCGGCCTTCGCTCCAGTGGCCATGAACCTCACCCTGATCCTAACGGGGCTTTACCTTTATTTCTGGCCCTCCCTGCGTTCCTCACAGGATGAAACGTCTAAAATCTACCTTTGGACCCTCGCCACCACCGTAGGGTTCGCCTTCCAATGGCTCATCCAGGTGCCCGCAACGAAGGGACTGGGGGGCCGGTTCCGCCTGGCTTGGACGCCCACCCACCCGGGGATCAAGGAAATCCTCACGCTGTTGGCGCCTGCGGTCATCAGCCTGTCCGTCACCCAGGTGGATTTCCTGCTCAACCAAATCTTCGCGTCATTCCTTCAAAACGGAAGTATCACCTGCCTGAACTACGGCAACCGCCTGATGCAGCTGCCCTATGGCGTGTTCGGCGTTTCCATCGCCACCGTGGTCTTACCGCTCATGTCCAGGCAATGGGCTGAAGGGGACAGGCAGGGTTTCAACCAGACCCTCGGGCAGTCCCTCGAAGCCGCGGCTTTCATCATGATCCCCGCGACGGTGGGACTCTGCATCCTCAGCCTGCCCATCTGCCGCCTGGCCTTCCAGCATGGACACTTCGGCGAGGAAGCCACGCGGTTGGTTTCGGAGGCCACCTGCCTTTACGCCCTCGGGCTCTTCGCGCATTCGGGCATCAAGATCACAGCCCAGGCCTTTTATCCCCTTCAAAAGCCACAATGGCCTTTTTGGGCCGCGGTGGTGAGCATGATTTCTACCGCGTTTTTGAATCTTTCCGCCCTCCTTTTCCTTAAAGACCCTCACCTAAAATTCCTGGCCCTGCCCCTGGCCACCACGGTCGGGGTTTTTTCCACCTTTCTATTTCTCTGTTACGGGTTAATCCGCCAGGGTGTGAAGTTCGATTTTCCAGCCGTGTTCCAAGAAGGGGGGAAGATTCTATTAGCCACCCTGGCGATGGCCGGGGCGACAAAAGCCTTTTTACTGGGGTTGCGGACTTGGAACCCGCCGGGAGACCGCGTGTGGGAAGTCTTCTTGCCCATTGGCGCCGGTGCCGCAACTTACTTCCTATGCGCCAAAGCTCTGGGCTGCCAGAGTTACGAATGGATCAGGGCGCAAAGGACCCAGGGTAAAAAGTGAGGCCTTTGAAAATACGTTTCGGCTTCTTCAGGACGGGTAGGGAATGGTGCGCGGCGGCTTGGACGGATAAGGGCCTCACGGCCTTGGTCTTGCCCAGGCCTAGCCGGGAACAAGCCCTACGGGGCCTGCATGAGTATTTGCCGCCCCTGCCGGGGAAAATGTGGGAACAACCCGGCGCCCGGGTTCCATCCGCAGTCCAAAAGCAAACCCTGCGGGCGTTGTCCGGAAAACCTTTCCGATTCTTTGTTTTTGATCTTTCCTTTTTAACTCCCTTCCAGCAAAGGGTTTTAAGGGCCACATGTGAAATTCCTTGGGGCCAGGTGCGCACCTACGGCTGGGTGGCTCAAAGGGCCGATTCCCCCCGAGGCTTCCGGGCCGCAGGACAGGCCCTCAACCGTAACCCCATTCCCATCCTTATCCCCTGCCACAGGGTTATCGCTTCGGGGGGCCTGTTGGGCGGTTATGGGAGCGGCGCCGATTGGAAAATAAGGTTATTGGAAAATGAAGGTATAACGATCAGACGGAGGGGCGTTAAGCTAGTTACAGCATGGAAAAGCTCTGATAAACTATGAAACCTACGACATTTTGAGGCGGCCCTATGCTTCAAGGCAATATCGATAAATATAAGCTCCTCGAGATCAAGGGCAGCGGCACCTTTGGCACCGTGTGGCTGGCCGAGGACACCTGGATCGGCAAGAAAGTCGCCATCAAAATCCCTCACAACCAAAAGGAAGAATTCACCAACCTCATCGCCGAACCCAAGCTGTTGGCCTCCCTGGACCACCCCAATATCGTCCAGATCCTGACCGTGGACAGGGCCGAGAATATCTTTTTCATGGTCATGGAATACGTGGATGGGCGGAACCTCGCCCAACTTATCCAAGAGACCCCCCTCACCTTCAAGGAAGCCGTGGAGATCGTCATCCAAATCCTCTCTGCGCTCCAATACGCCCACGACAAGAACGTCATCCACCGCGACCTTAAGCCCGGCAACATCCTTTTAACCACCGAACGAAAGGCCAAAATCACCGATTTCGGCACGGCCGTCATCCAGGCCGGAAAGAACGGCGCGGGCATCGGCGGCACCCTTTACTACATGGCCAAGGAACAGGTGTTGGGGCATCCGGCCAAGGCCTCGGACGTCTACTCGGTGGGGGTCATTCTTTACGAGATGGTGACGGGCAAACTGCCCTTTTACGACGAGGTTCCCATGGTGGTGCTCAACAAAATCCTGAAGGATGACGTCACCGAGCCCCATAAAATCAACGCCAATGTACCCAAGGAATTGGAAGCCGTCATCATGAAGGCGCTTCAAAAGGAAGTCTCGAAACGTTATCAGACGGCAAATGAGATGAAAGCCGACCTGGAAAAGCTGCCGACAAATGTTTTGGAAGCACCCATTGGCATTGGCAGCAAAACCCAGGAGGTTTTGACCCACACCATCATCCAGGAGGAAACCAAAAAACAGGCTGCCAAGGAAGCGGGGGACATCAACACCCTGCGCTACCAGGGATACCACTACAAACTCATCAAAACCATCGGAACACGGGGCAAGGAAGAGGGCAACTTCATTTCACCCCTGGCCGTGGCCGTGGATTCGCAAAAACGCGTCTATGTCTGCGATTCCCTCAAGTGCAACATCCAGGTTTTCGACTTTGACGGCAAATTGCTTTATTCCGTGGGCAAGTTCGGGAAGGAGGCCCAGGATCCCAAGGAGGTTTCCTTCCTCATGCCGGTTTCCCTGGCCGTGGATCAGGGGGGGAACCTGGTGGTTTTGGACGCCAAGACCTGCAATGTCCAAATTATCGGTAAAATGGGGCAGTTGCTCGCAAAATTCGGCGAGCCCGCATCGCCCACAACGGGTAAAATAGAGATCGGGACTGGGGGGTTTTTCCATCCCCAGGCCCTGGCCCTGGACGACAAGGACAACATCTACGTCTCGGACACGGGTAACCACCGCATCCGGGTCTTCAACCCCGCGGGCAAGGTGATCAACAAGTTCGGCATCCAGGGGGCGCGGCTGGGTGAGTTCAACTGCCCGGCGGGCCTGACCACCGACAACGCCCAGAACCTGCTGGTGGTGGACGAGAAGAACTACCGCATCCAGGTCTTCACCTACCGGGGGGTCTTCAAGAACAAGTTCGGCAAAAGGGGAACGGGGAGGGGCGAGTTCGCCGCGCCCATCGGCGTGGCGGTGGATTCCAAGCGCAACATTTTCGTGACCGACCGGGACATGCGCATCCAGGTTTTCGACCCCGAGGGCTATTATTTGACCGAGTTCGGGACGCCCCAGGGCAACTACCGCACCGCGCCCAAGTATTATGGAATCGCCTTGGACGCGGAGAACAACCTTTTCGTGACGGACATTGCCAACTGCAGCGTGCTGATATACGCCTTGAAAAAATAACAGGGGTTCTTGTATGGCTTCATCCACATCCTCCGAACCGGCCGTACCGGGCCGCATCGTCCTTACCCCACCCAAGTCCACGGGCAAGCCCCAGATCACCGTCACGGTGATGGCCGGGCCGGAACAGGGGCAGGTGTTCAAGATCTCCCGCCCCACCACCACCCTGGGCCGCTCCAACACCTGCGAGATCGTCATCACCGACCCCCTGGTTTCCCGCCAGCATTGCCAGATATTGCTGGGTATGGGCGGAATTTCCTTAAGGGACTTGGCCAGCACCAACGGCACCTTCCTGAACGGAACCCGTGTCACCGAGAGCCCTTTGCGGAGCCAGGACGTGATCTCCGTCGGGGGCACCCGCCTGCGTTTCGCCCTGGAGGTCGCCAAGGACCCGGAGGATTCCCGGACCCCCAAGATCGACGAATTGGCCCACAAAAAACTCCTCACCCTTTACGAGGTGGGAAATATCGTCAATTCGGTCCTCGAGCTAAAAACACTGCTTTCCATCATCATGGCCATGGCCATCAAGGTGATGCAGGCCAACCGAGGCTTCCTGCTTTTGCGGGACAAAGGGGGCGAACTGAAACCCGTGGCCACCCACGCCCTGACCCCCGCCGAGGCCCAGGCCCCCTACAGCCAAACCATCGTGGACACGGTCTTAAGGGAGCGGGTGCCCGTTTTGGTCCTGGACGCCACCCATGACGTGCGGTTCTCCAGCCGTGAAAGCCTTAAGGCCCTGCCCCTCTCCTCGGTCATCTGCGTGCCCATTTGGGAGCGGGAAAACATCGTAGGCGTCATTTACGTGGACAAGGCGGAGGGCACCGCCACCTTCAACGAGGAGGACATGTACTTCCTTTCGGCCTTCGCCAACCAGGCCGCGGTGGCCATCGCCAACGCCAAGCTCTTTGACGACGTGAGGAGGGAAGAGCGCCTGCGCACCTCGCTGCAGCGCTACCTTTCGCCCAACATCGTGGACGAGATGGTGCAGAAAACCGGCGGCCTTTCCTTGGGCGGCGAGAAGAGGAAGGTCTCGGTACTTTTCTGTGACATCCGGGGGTTCACCACCCTCACCGAGAAGGAGCCGGTGGAGACCATCGTGGGCCTCCTGAACGAGTATTTCAGCGCCATGTCCGAAGTCATCTTCGCCAACAACGGAACCCTCGACAAGTTCATCGGCGACGCCATCATGGCCATCTACGGCGCGCCCCTGGAACTGAAGGACGGGGCCTACAAGGCCGTCAAAACGGCCATCGAGATGCGCGACAAGCTAGCCCAGCTGAACGAAAAATGGAAGGCCGAGAAAAAACCCCAAATCCAGGTTGGCTATGGAGTCAATACGGGCGAAGCCATCGTGGGCAACATCGGTAGCGAGCGCCGGATGGAATACACCGCCATCGGCGATATGGTAAACACCGCCTCCCGCGTGGAAGGGGAAACCGAAGGAGGGCAGATTTTCATCACCGAGGAGACATTCAAGGAACTGGGCAACGCCGTGCAGATCAACAAATTGAAATCCGTGTCCCTCAAGGGCAAATCCGCCAAGGTCCAAATCTACGAGGTCACCGGTCTCATCGGCGGCACCGTCTGACCCAATTGGTTCCATTTCCACATTTTTGTGGTTCCTGTCCTTACCGTCAAACCAATGACCGTTTTCCTATCCAGGGCTCCAATCATGACAAGTTAATTCCACGAAAAAAGGCGTCTTGAAAAAATTCAACCGAAGTTTCACCTAAAATTCGGCCGGTTTTGATATGCTGAAGATATAAACAAAATGCGATAGGGCTCCAGGAGTTTGGATGAAACGGCTATTCAGTTGGATGGTACTTTTCTTGATTCCCACGGGCATAGCCCTGGCCGACGCCGGGGCCTTTTTCACGGCCGTTAAGGGGAATGTCACCTTCAAAACCGCCAAAGGCCATAAGTCCCATCCTGCCAAGGTCAATGTGCAAGTGGTGGAGGGGGACCATATCCAGGCCGGAACCGACGGCCAAGCCACCTTGAAACTCTTCGACGGGTCCCAAGTCCAAATCAGCCCCAATACCGGGTTCACGCTGGAAAAGCTGCGGCAACCCGGGCCGAAGGAGAAGGTTATCCAATTCAAATTGGAATTGGGAAAGCTTTTGGCGAGCGTCAGCAAATTACTGACCTCCAAATCCTCATTTGAGATCGAGGCCGGGGGCGTGGTCTGCGGCGTTCGGGGCACGGAATACTCGATGTTCTATAACCCCTCCACGGGGAAAGTGGACGTCGTGGTGCTTGACGGCACGGTGTGGTCCACGGCTAACGGGCAGACCCAGGTGTTGCATGGGGGCCAAGGGGGCACCTACCTGAATGGAACCTGGACGCCCCATACGTCGCCTACCACCGGAACCAACCTGCCTCACCCCGGTTTTATCGCCTCCAATCCCTTTTACGGCTTTAACGGTGCCAACTCGGACGATTTTCACGATCCACTGACCAACCTGCCTGCCGGACTTTCCGGCGTCACCGGCCAGGTCGGCAACACCGGACTAGCGGGATTAGGCGCACACAACGTGCTCAATTTGCAACTGGGTTTTCCCCAATATCTTCCGTAACGAAAGAACGATTTTATGCACCTGAATAAAAAATGCGGGATCGGCATGGTCCTGTTTTTAGGGTTATGTTTATCCGGAGGCCTGGCGCGCGCCGACCAAGAGGAACTGCAGACGGGCTACGTCTACGACTTCTGGAACAGCAACTCGCTTTACCACGGGACCGAACAGCGTGTTCCATTGTCCTATTATTTCTCTTCGCCGGATTTATCCCTTTCCCTCAATTCGGCTTTTGTGGCGGGGGATTACGTGCAGGACGCGGACTCGAGTGATGGCATCCCGGTTTCACAATACAATTCTAGCCAATTTTCCGATACCAGCCTGGGTGTCAACTGGGGATTGGATATGGGCAATTCGGTGCGGTCCACCTTTTCCGGCATCCTGAACATCCCGACCGGGGATAACCGTTGGGAATTGGCGGAAACGGTGGGGGCCATCCCCTTTATTTTCGAGCCAAGCTATTACCACGGCGCGGGATGGGGCGGCGACATTTTTTACACTCTTTCCGTTTCAAGCCCCGGTGTTGAATACGGACTGGGCGGGGGTTTCATGTCCACGGCTACCTATGACACGACCCTTTCCGCCCAAGGCACCTTCAGCCCGGGCAACAACGCGGTGGCCCTCGCCACCCTGGGATTGCGCATGTCGGTATCCGAAACCTGGGCCTTCCGCTACGTGCGCACTTTCCCCTTTGAGTCCACCTATTCCAACGCGGAGGAGGATTTTACCGAGGACGCCAGCAATATCCTCACTACCCAATGGATCAGCCAAATGGGGGGAGATAAACTGGTCATCAATGCCTCCTACAGCTTTTATGGGACCGGCAACACGGCCCAGCCAACAGCCCCCTATAGCCTTTCGGCGGACCCGGGGCCCTATTTCGGCGATAAATTGGAAATCCATCCCATCTTCGGCTATTCGGCCGGCCCGGGCGTGGTGCTGGAAAGTGGGTTGATTTGGGACTGGATCCAACCCAACGGCTATCCCCAGTCCAACACGGCGGATTATGAAGGGGGTGGAAACCTTTTGGGGGCCGAGCAAAGTATCACCTTCCAACTCACTCCGTCAACCTTCTGGAACCTGGCCGGGCTTTACCATTACATCGCCAACGTCAACGTCCCCCTCATCAGCGGACAAAATGGTACCATCAATTACCAGCGGTTCACTTTCGGAACGAATGTGGGGCTTAAATGGTGAAAAAAATTTGTATTGGAATTTTAGCCTGCAGTCTGGGAATTGTCGCCATCCTAGGTGGGTGCAACAAATCTTCGAGTCCAGTGGTACCCGCCAACGCGGCCGTACTGCATCTGACGCTCCCCCCGAATATCCTCAATACCCTTTCCAATGTGAAATCCCAGGCCGTCGCCACGGCCCCCGCTTCCACGGGAGGCGTGCCCGATCCCAGTGAGGGGGCCCTGGAATATTACCTGGCCACCGCCGGTGAAGCCCCGGTCACGGGAGTCATCACATTTACCAGCGGGTCGGATGTGGGAAATATCTTCATCAACCTGCCCAAAGCCGGCCTCTGGGTGGTCGCGGCCGAGTGGTTTTACCTCGAAACCACTGCTGACGATATTATGAAAACGGTTAGGCCGAAGTTAACTTTACCCAATGTGCTTAACGCTTCCCCAGAGTTCGTAGGCGCGGACGAGGTGAATGTCCAAGGGACCACCTCCTTCACCCTCAATATGGAGGACATCGGCTATCAAGAATCTTCCTGTTATAGCGCGACCCTAAGCGATGTCTCGAACTGTGAGGTCACCGAGGGCTACTACGACGTAAT
>JASHQZ010000172.1 GCA_030038835.1 candidate division FCPU426 bacterium | reverse complement strand
AAACCCGCCTTGTTGGCCCGGGCCAGGAGCTCCGTGGAGACCATGGCCCCGCCCGCGCTTAGTTGGACCTTGTCGATGACCCGCCGCTTGATCAACTTGAAGGCGCAATCCACGTCGCGGACCTGGAAACCGAAGAGGAATTTCACCAGGGAACCCCACATAAAGGCATTCAGCTTCCGGTGCCAGGGGTCCCGGCGGTTTTTGCGGTAACCCAGGATGAGGTCCCCCTCGTCCAATTTCTCAATCAGCAGCGTGATTTCCCTTAAATCAAATTGAAGGTCGCCGTCGGTGAAGAAGACGTAATCGCACTTGGCGGCGTTATAGCCCGAGATCACCGCGCCCCCATAACCCTTGTTTTTTTCGTGGTGGACGGGATGGACACGGGGATCTTCTTGGGCCAGGCGGTCGATGATTTCCCCCGTCCTGTCCTTGCTGCCGTCGTTGACCGGTATGATTTCCCACTGTTCCGCGACCTCGGGAAGGATGCCCTGGGCCTTACGGACCATGTTCTCGACGTTGGCTTCCTCGTTGTAGCAGGGGAAAAAGACGGAGAGGGAAGAAACTTTCGGCATGTGAGGAACTCCTTGTTAGGTGGAAACGGGAAAAAATATTACCACAGGCGGTTTAAGCCGAGGGACAAAAATAACAGCGGGTTTAGTCCCCCTTGAAGGCGGGAACCGCTACGGCCGGGTCCACCAAGCGGGAAACCTTGTTGCCCACGTCCACCGCGAAATTCGTGCCCCGGTCTTCCGGGTAAACCAGGGCCATATTGGCGAGGTAAAGATTTTCGATGGGAGTCTCGTAAGCCGGCTTGACTTCGCTGTAGTGGAGAGGCACCACGGGTTGGGCATAGAGGTCCTGGAACAGGTAATACTCCCCCAACCAGCTTTCGTTAAAAGCCGGATTGATTCTTTGAAGGTATGGCAAGAGTTCGGCGAAGATTTCCTCCTTTTTCATCTTGAAGTATTTGTGGTCTTGGGGAAGATAATTGGCGACATACATCAGGCGTTTCCCCTGGTACCACTCAACCGGCGCGAAATTGGTATGCTCGATTAAGGCCAGTATGGGAATGTCCGGGTCGGTGATATTGATCCAGTACATGTCGCTGAACTTTTGCCTCATGACAAGGATCAGGCACTGGGCGCCGAGGAAATCCAGCTGGGTCATCCGTTTTTTGTAATCCTCGGGAAGATCGGGGCATGTTTTAAGCAGAATAGGCGTGGCCGCCGCGAAGATCAGGCGGTCAAAGGCCCTTTCCTGCCCGCCGATTTGGAGGCTTTTGAATTTTCCGTTTTGGACCAGGATTTGCTGAACGGGGGTCTCCAAGAGAATTTTCGCCCCGACTTTCCGGACCGCCTCCGCCAAGGCGCGATGAAAAACCTCAAAACCGCCCTGGAAGTATCCCAGCTTTTCCTTGCTCCCCTTCCTGGAAGAAAACCTCGTGTGGATCCGCGCCCAAAGCCAAGCCATGGCGACCTTGTCGAAGTAGCGGTTGAATTTTCCTTTCAGCAAGGGTTCCCAAATCATCCTCCAGGCATTGGGGCCGGAGTATTTTTTCATCCATTCGACGGCGGTAACGTTTTCAAACTCCCTCCAGTCGTTTTTTTTGCCCAGGTAAAGGCCAATGAGACCGAACCAGACCCTTTCCCAAAAGGGGAGGGGAGAAAAACTCAGGATTTGTTGGGGGGTTCCAAAAGGATAAATTTTTCCATTATTTGTCGCGCCCATCTGGCTGGTCAGCCAGTGCAGCTTATCGCGGATACCCAGCTCGTCCACCAGCCCCCGGATGCAGACGTCGCTGGTAAAAAGGTGGTGGTAGTACTTTTCCAGGGTGGTCCCCGCCACCGGAAACCCCGCAGCTAAGCCTCCCACATGATCGGAGGCCTCAAAAACCTCGACCGCATGGCCTTGCTTGGCCAGGCGGTAGGCCGCGGTCAATCCCGCTACGCCCGCGCCCACAATGCCTACTTTCATGGATGACCCTTTTCTTCAGCTTTTTCCTGTTCCCGTTCCGCTTCCAAACGGCCTAGTTGGAGGTGCTCGCGGGCCGAGTAATAAAGGCCCAGGAGAATGATGGGCACCAGGACCAGGAAATGGACTAAGAACATATATCCCACCGCGGTCTCCTTGGCAACCTTGAAGGACACGCAAAGGAGCCCCGCGCCCAGGAATTCGAACAAGCCGATGCCGCCGGGAGCATTGGGGATGAGGATCCCCAAGTTCACGATGGCCATGAGCAGGGCCGCCGAATAGAAGTTCAAGGGGTTGGGGGCGATATCCATTCCCAAGGCCATGAAATAGTAGGACGAAAATTCACAGGTCCAAGCCGCCAGCGAGGTTAAAAGGACCATCAACGTTTCCTTGGCGTTTTTCAGGATGTGGAGACCCTCAATGAAGGTGTGGGCCAGCTTTTCCAGCGGCCCGTGAAGCCTCGAGGGGGCCAGCCGGATAAAAAATTGGACGACAGTGACCGCCGTTTCCTTAAAAAGCACCAAGGCGAAGAGCGCGAGAAAAGCGGTCCCGAAGACGTAAGGGGACCAATCAATGGCATGTTGGATGCCGGGTGACATCATGGCTTCGTTGATGGGCAGGCGCCCCGAACCCAAGGCCGCCCAAAGCAGGATGATCATGGTCAGGCCGTCGAAAAGCCGCTCCAAAACAATGGTGGCAAAAGAGGCGCTACGGCTGATGCCTTCCTTTTTCCCGTTCAAGTGCGCCCGGATGAACTCCCCGGCCCGCGCCGGGAGGACGTTATTGGCCATGAAACCGATGATGAGGGTGGGAAAGAGGCTTTGAAAAGTGCATTTCTTGACAGGGGAGAGCAGGACCACCCACCGAACCCCCCGGACCACATAGCCCAAAAGATAAACGGCCAGGGCGGGGAGCAGCCAAACCAGGTGAAAATGCGAAAACGCGGCGATCAGCTTGTCTTTGTCGA
>JASHQZ010000019.1 GCA_030038835.1 candidate division FCPU426 bacterium | reverse complement strand
GGAAGCGCTCAAGGAATCCGAGACCAACCTCCGGGCGGTTTTCCACAACACCTTCCAAAACATCATCCTCATGGACCGGGAGGGCCGGGTGAAGGCCTTCAACCCCAACGCCACCGCCTTTATCCGTGACGACAGCGGCATGGAACTGGAGGTCGGCCGGGAATTGGCCGAGTACGTCCACCCGGAGGACCGGGGGCTGCTCCAAAAGAACATCGAAAGCGCCTTGAAGGGAGAAGCCGTCCAAGTGGAACGCTCCTACCCCACCCGGGAGGGGGAGTTCCATTGGTTTGAGGCCAGTTACCACCCCGTTTTCGGGGCTGAGGGCGAAATCGAGGGTGTCTGCCTGACCACGCTGGACATCGACGAACGCAAGAGGGTCCAGCGGGCCCTGGAAAAGTCCGAGGCGGACCTGAGGGCGGTTTTCAACTCCAGTATGCGGGGCTTTATCCTGGCGGGCCGGAACGGACGGATCCGCGACTTCAACCAGCTGGCCCTCCAGAGCGTGTTGAGGATGCGCCACGAGGAGCTCCAGGTGGGCCGTCCCCTTGCCGATTATGTGGAACCCGGATACGTCAGGGACTTCAAGGCGAGGTTCAAGAAGGTTCTCCAGGGAGAATCCCTCCACATGGAGAGGGCGGTGAAATCTCCGGAGGGGAAGGAGGAATGGTTCGAGTTTACCTATAACCCCGTTTGCGATCCCCATGGGAATGTCATCGGCGTCTGCGCGGCCATCGGTTCCATCCAGGAGCGCAAGGCCGCGGCGGAGGCCCTCCGAAAGTCCGAATCCAACCTGCGGGCCATCTTCAACAGCAGCACCCAGTACATCACGGTGGTGGACCGGGAAGGCATCATCCAATATTTCAATGAGGCGGCCACCGTCTTCGTCCAGCGGGCCGTCGGCAAGGCCCTGGAAATCGGGGAACCCCTCTTAGACTACGTGATTCAGGAGGCGCAGGGGCCCTTCCGGAAAAACATCGAGCGCGGCCTGAAGGGTGAGGTGGTCCAGGGCGAAAACCTCATCCGCTTTCCGGATGGTTCCCAGCGCTGGCACGAGTTCGCTTACCGCCCCGTGGCCGAAGGAAATGGCGCCGTCATTGGCGTCTGCGTGACCTCCCTGGACATCGACGACCGCAAAAAGACCGAGGAAGCCTTGAGGGATAGCGAGGAAAAATTCCGGAAGGTCTTCGAAAACGCGCCTATGGGCATGACCCTCGTGGACAAGGACTTCCGCTTCCTCCACACCAACCGCGCCTTCCACGAAATGCTGGGCTACACGGAAGGCGAACTGACGGGCAAGAGCTTCAAGGACGTGACCCATCCCGAGGACGTGCTTCCCAACACCGCCTTTGCCCAGGACGTGCTGAAGGGCCGGGGTTTCCAAAGGCAGAAGCGGTACCTGCATAAGGACGGCTCTGTCATTTGGGCCAACCTGACCGTGCAAAGCTTCCTGGACTCCCAAGGCCGGTTCCTTTACAGCATGGGCATGGTGGAGGACGTCACCGAACGCAGGCAAGCGGAGGAAGCCCTGAAAAGATCCGAAGCGGACCTGCGCGCGGTCTTCAACAGCTTCTCCCAGGTGGTGGTGCTGATCGACCCGGACGGGGCCATCCAAGGCTTCAACCAAAGCGCGGACTTCATGGCCCGCCGGGTGCTGGGGCGGGGCATGGAGAAAGGCTTCCCCTTCATCCAAACCCTGCCGCCGGGTGCCGATCCGGAAGTCTACAAAGCCAGTTTTAAGGCAGCCCTGGAGGGCCGGGAAACCCAGGGGGAAAGGCGCATCCGATCGGCGGAGGGCCGGGACCGCTGGGTGGAGGTGAAATACCAGCCGGTGCGGGACCACCAGGGCGCGGTGCGGGGGGTATGCTTCTTCCTGGCCTTCATCGACGACCGCAAGAGGGCGGAGGAGCTTTTGAGGGAAAGCCAGGAGCGCCTGAAGCGGCACTCGGACCTGACCCGGGAAGGCATCCTGATCCATGAGAACCCATGGGTGGTGGACGTGAACCCGGCCATGGCCGAGATGCTGGGCTACACGCCGGAGGAAATGATCGGTAAAAGCGGCTTCGACTTCCTGGCCTCCGAAAGCCGGGAGGAGGCCCTGCGCCGCATGAAAGCGGAGTCCACCGACTCCTACGAGTCCCTGGCCCTGAGGAAGGACGGCAGCCTGCTGCCGGTGGAGCTGCACGGGCGCAACTTCAAGGAGGGGGACCGGGACTTGAGGGTTTTGAGCGTGCGCGACATCACGGAACGCAAGAAGGCCGAAAGGGACTTGAGGGAAAGCGAGGCGGACTACCGGCGGCTGGTGGCCGAGATCCCCCTGGCCCTTGTGGTGTTGGACCAGGCCCATACCATCGTCTCGGCCAACGCGGAGGCGGCCCGGTTGTTCGGGGCCGCCCGATCGGAAGACTTGATCGGCAAGTCGGCGATGGATTTTATCCTGCCCGAAAACCGGGCCGTGGCCGGTGAAAGAATCAAATCCACCGTGGAGGGGTTCGACGCCCCCAACCGGGAAACGGAGCTCCTCACCCTGGCGGGAGAGCGAGTGCAGGTGGAAGTGCGGGGCATCCCGGTGACCTTCCAGGAACAAAAATTCGGCATGTCCATCCTCCGAGACATCACCGAGCGCACGAAAGCCGAAAAAGCCTTGAGGGAAAGCGAGCAGCACTACCGCCACCTGGTCGAGGTGACCCCCCTGGCCGTGCTGGTTTTGCGCCCGGACGGCCGGGTTGTGTTCGCCAACCCGGAATCGGCCCTGCTTTTCAAGGCCGCCCAGCCCCAATCCCTCGTGGGGAAATCGGCTTTCGATTTTGTGCCCCCCGGGGACTTGCCGGTCATGCGGGAGAGGCTGCGCCAGGCCATGGAGGAAGGGATCGCGGCTGAAAACCGTGAAACCGAAATCGTGGGGTTGGATGGCCAAAGGGTTCCGGTCGAGGTCCGCAGCCTCCCCATCCAGTTCCAAGGCCAAAAAGCCTACATGTCCATTTTCCGCGACATCACCGAAGGTAAAAAGCTCCACCAGATGCTGTTGCGCTACGAGCGGCTGGCCGCGGTGGGCAAGGTCATCGCGGGCATCGCCCACGAGGTGCGCAACCCCCTGGCCGTAGTCTCCGGCATGAGCCAGATCCTGAAGGCCAAGCTGGAAAACCGGTCGGAATACTCCCAGGAACTGGAAACCATCCTGTCCCAAGCCCAGCGGCTGAAATACTTCATGAACGACATCCTGGACTATTCGAGGAACATGGAAGTCAAGAAAGGGCCGGTGGCCCCGCGCATCCTTTTGGAGGAATCCCTGATCTTGGCCCAGGCCCCCTTGGGGCCGTCCCATGCCGGCACGCGGGTGGAATGGAACCTGGAGGGGCCGCTCCCGGATTTTCCGGGCGACGCGGAGCGCCTTCAGCAGGTGCTGGTCAACCTGATCGTCAACGCCTACCAGGCCTTGGAGGGAAAGGGGTCCCTAACCCTTTCGGCCCGGGCCCAGGACGGGTGGATGTTCCTGGGCGTGGAGGACGACGGCCCGGGCATCGCCGAGGCGGACATGGCGAAGCTTTTCGAGCCCTTCTTCACCACGAAAAAGCACGGCTCGGGCTTGGGGCTGCCCATCAGCCAGAAAATCGTCCAAGCCCACGGCGGCCGCATTTCGGTCAAGCGCCTCAAGCCCCACGGCACCCTCTTCATACTCCAGTTGCCGCTGGAAAAAGCCGAGTAAGGAGTTTTCACCCCCGAGTCGCATGGAGTGCGGCAAAATCCCAGGGGGGCGCTTGAAATCAAAAGTCATACCCTGTTTACTTGATGGAAATTCTTTTTAAATTCGACGTTGAACGAGTGAATCCTTGCGTTCCCCCTTCCATTTTTCCATCTTCCTGACCACGACCTGCCTGATCGTTTTAAGCCTGCATTATTACCTCTGGGCGCGCCTGGTTCGCGACACGGGAGTTCCCAAACCCTGGCGGCGGGGGCTGACCGTCCTTTTAGCCCTCCTGGGCTTGCTCCTGCCCGCCGGCATCCCCCTGGGGCGGCTGCTGCCCAGGCCTTGGGCCGGGCCCGTGATGTTTATTCTCTATGCGTGGCTCGGCTTGGCCTTTTTCCTGATCCTGCTTTTGGCCGTGACCGACGGGGCCAAGGTTCTGGCGGGCCTCCCGGGCAGGATCCAAGACCGGCCCCTGGACCCGGAACGCCGCCGGTTCTTGGCCCTTCTTTCGGGAGGCTTCACGCTTTGGGGGGGGCTCGGCCTTTCGGCGGCGGGGCTTTGGGGCGCCACGGCGGCCGCCCTTGAGGTAAAACGGGTGCGAGTGGCCTTGGCGAAGCTTCCTCCGGCACTCCAGGGCTACCGCATCGCGCAGGTCACGGACCTCCACGTGGGGCCCCTCCTGGGGCGGGATTTCGTCCAGGAAGTGGTGCGGCGGGTCAACGCGCTGGAACCGGACCTGGTGGCCATCACCGGCGACCTGGTGGACGGCACGGTGGCGCAACTTTCGGACCAGATCGCGCCGCTCAAGGATCTCCATGCCAAGGACGGGGTCTTTTTCGTGACGGGCAACCATGAATATTACACGGGCGACGTGGACGAATGGCTGGCCTGGCTTTCCGGCATCGGTATCCGCCCCTTGCGCAACGAAAGGGTCTTGATCCGCGACGGGTTCGAGCTGGCGGGAACGGACGACTACAACGCCCGGGGAAGGGGACACCGTCAGGACATTCCCAAGGCCCTTTCCGGGCGGAAGCCCGACAAGCCGGTCGTCCTGATGGCCCACCAGCCCCGGTCCTTCATTGAAGCGGCGGGACTGGGCGTGGACCTCCAGATTTCCGGCCACACCCACGGCGGGCAGATCTACCCCTTCACCTACGTGGTGGCCCTGTTCCAGCCCTACCTCAAGGGACTTTACCGCCAAGGGGGTTCCCAGCTTTACGTCAGCTGCGGCACGGGCACCTGGGGCCCTCCCATGCGGTTAGGCGCACCCGCTGAGATAACGCAGATGGAGTTGTGGAAAGGCTGAGAGGGTCGAAAATTTCCATCCGTCCCCGGGATGGAACGGCGTGTTTTTTAAGGAAGAAGGCCCTCGACCTCCCTCAACTCCTCCGCGCTGAGGCGGAATTCCAAGGCTGGGGCCAGTTCCTCCACCTGCTTCGCGTTCCTCACGCCCACGATGGCTCCGGTGACCTCGCTTCGCCTCAACACCCAGGCCAGGGCCGCCACGCCGGCCGTGTGCCCGTGGCGGGCGGCGATCCGGCCGAAGGCGTCCTGCAGGGCCAGGTT
>JASHQZ010000171.1 GCA_030038835.1 candidate division FCPU426 bacterium | reverse complement strand
TTCTTGGTGACTTGTGCCGATTCTCCATAAAAAGAGATATGGAAATCGGTACTATACCGATATCTTTAAACGGTTCATGGAGCGTCGGCATCGTGTCTTGGCGGTTCAATTCAGTCGCCGTTTAATATCGAAAAGGCGGTCTTCTTTCACCCCGTACTTCCCGATCATTTCCTTCGGATAATCCAGGACGCAGGTTTTCTTGGGGTCATGGCCGTCGGAGCTGACCGAGAACCTCACCCCCGCGTCCACGGCCTTTTTCATGAGCCGGTCGTAGGGAGTCAACCAGCGGTTGGAGATTTCCATGGCCACGTTGTGCACGAGCAGGGCGCTGACCAGTTCCTCCTCCCACCATTCGGGGAAAACCTCCTCGGGCTTGCCCAGGGCCAGCGGCGGCAGCATGGTGCAGTGGCCCAGGATGGAATAACTCTGTTCGCTGAATTCCTTTTTAAGGACTTCCAGGTGGGTTTTGAAGAAAAGGTCCCAATCCTTGATCTGTTGGTTTGGGTTGTAGTCCGGCAGGCCGCCCTTGAGGTATTTGATGAGGGGGCTGAACCCGATGCGCATTCCATGAAGTTCGATGCCATGCACGCTGCCGATCATGTAGTCGAACTTGCGCCGCACTTGCCCCTGGACCATGAAACTGCGCCCCAGGTCCATTTCCAGGCCCCGGGCCACGGGGTATTGGGAAAGGAAATCCGCGTAGGCCAGCAACCGGTCGTTGGAGTTGAGGTAATCCCCCAGGCCCGTGTGGTCGGACAGGCCCGCCCGGACGCCCTCTTCCCTGGCCCTTTGCAGTATTTCCTCGATGGACTGCCGGCCGTCCGACCATTCCGCCGTATGGTTGTGGCAGTCCAAAAAACTCACGGGGTTTTCTCCACATTGGCGTCTTGGGTTTCCGCGCTCCCGCCGGCCGCCGGAACCTCAACGGCGGGTTTCGCCTTTTTCCTGCGCGGCTTGGGGAGGGCCGGCGCGGCTTCGGACGGCTGGGGCAGCAAGGGCGTCTTGCGTTTGACGGCTTTCACCTTGATGACGCTTGTTTCGTTCGCGTCCAGGATTTTAAAGGAAGCTTCCTTATCCTCGATCACGCGGTTTTTCCGGGGCAGCTTGCCCGCCATTTCGATGAGGTAGCCTCCCAAACTGGCCACTTCCCCCTTGGGCGTCAGGCGGATGCCCATGGCCTCGTTGACCTCGTCCAGGGCCACGTCCGCCTCGATCACCCAGGAGCCGTCCGCCTGCCGGGCGACGGCCTTTTCCTCTTCCGCCTCATGCTCGTCCTTGATCTCGCCGATGATCTCTTCCACCAAATCCTCCATCGTCACCAGGTCCGCCGTTCCGCCGTATTCGTCCACCACGATGGCCATGTGGAACCGGCCCCTCCGGAACTCCCTCAGCAGCCGGTCCACCCTCATGGATTCGGGTACGAAATAGGGCTTCCGCAAAAGGTCCTGTACGACAATAAGCTCGTGATTCTTCCAAATGGAAAGCAGGTCCCGGGTATGGATGATGCCGACGATCTTGTCCGGGCTGCCCTTGTAAACCGGCACCCGGGAATAGCCGTTCTGGACCACCAGGTCCAGCAGCTTTTCCAGGGGCGTGGCGATGTCCACGCAAAACATCTCGGTACGGGGGATCATCACCTGTTTGACCTGGGTGTCGGTGAGCTTAAAAATGGAATGGATCATCTCTTGTTCTTCGTCCTTGATGGTGCCGGCCTTGTGCCCCATTTCCAGGAGCTGCTTCACGTCCTCCTCCGTGACCTGGACGAGGGAAGCCTGGCCCAATCGGGGCAGGAAGACGGCGACAAACTTGCCGAAAGACCAGGTCAGGGGGCTCAAAAGCTTGTCAAAAAGGTAGATGGGGACCACCAGCCAAGTGGCCGTGACCGCCGTGTGGCTGCGGCCCACGATTTTGGGGATGGCCTCGCCGAAGACCACCAGGACGAAAATGACCGAGGCGGAAGCCGCCGTGCCGGCCATGGCCCGGCTGAAATGGTGGAGGTCGGCGAATTCGATGGCCATATAGGCCACCAGGGTCGTGGCCGAGATATTGACCGTGTTGTTGCCGATCAGGATCGCCGTGAGGATGCGGTTGGGATGGTCCTGCCATTCCTTGAAGGCCGCCCCCAACAGGCCCCCTTCCCCAGCCCGCCTCTCCAGGAGCAGGCGGGGATAGGACAGCAGGCTGGTTTCCACCGCCGAGAAGAACATGGAGGTCAGCACGAGGGTTCCCAAAAGGATCAAATGGGATAAGAGGTAGGTGTCCAAGAACTTCTCCAGTTTTGGGTTTTGAGTGTTGAGTTATGAGTTTTGGAAGTTTTTGAACCATAGGTTCAAAAACATTCATTAACTCAAAACTTAAAACTCAGAACTCAAAACTCTTCAGTATTTTCGTTTGAAGGCCGAACATCTTTTTTTCCTGCGCCTTGGTCGCATGATCATAGCCTAAAAGATGGAGAATTCCATGGGTGAGCAAAAGGGCCAATTCCGCCCGAAAATCCCTTCCTTGCCGGGCCGCTTGGCGTTTTGTTTGGGGCAAGCTGAGGACCACGTCCCCCAGGGGAATGGAACCCTTTCCGGCCTTCAACTTTTTTCCCTCAAGAAGCGGGAAAGAAAGCACGTCGGTGGTCTTGTCCTTCTTCCGGTAGAGGCGGTTCAACTTCCGCACTTCCCCGTCGCCGGTCAACACCACCGAAAGCTCGGCTTTTTTCCCGAAGGAGGCGCCCTTGACGCTTTTCAACACGAGGGCCGAAAGCCGCCGGATCCAGGCGGGGGGGACGGGCCTGGGATTGACGCTGTAACGGATGAGGAGTTTCATAAGATTTTTTCACCACCAAGGTCGCCAAGTCCACCAAGAACGGCGGGCAGAAAAATAACCTCGCTGGGGGCGTCGCTTGGAGTCATCGGAATTTGGTTTTCTTGGTGGGCTTGGTGACCTTGGTGGTTCAAATTGATTTTTTATTTTCTTTGTCGTGGTCGTGGTAGGCCTCCAGGATATTCTGCACCAGCCGGTGCCGCACCACGTCCTTGGGGCTGAAGGGGACGAACTCGACTCCCTTCACTTTCGAGAGGATGTGCTGGACCTCGATAAGCCCCGAGGTCTTCCCCGTGGGCAGGTCGATTTGGGTCACGTCCCCGGTCACCACGATCTTGGAGCCCGTGCCCATGCGGGTGAGGAACATCTTCATCTGCTCCGGGCTGGTATTCTGGGCCTCGTCCAGGATGATGAAGGAATTGGAAAGGGTGCGGCCCCGCATGTAGGCCAGGGGGGCCACCTCCACCACCCTTTGTTGGAAGAGCCTCTGCAGTTTCTCGTACTCCACCATGTCGTAAAGGGCGTCGTAAAGCGGCCTCAGGTAGGGGTCCACCTTTTCCTGCAGGTCCCCCGGCAGGAAGCCCAGTTTTTCCCCGGCTTCCACCGCGGGCCGGGTGAGGATAAGGCGCTCCACCTCCCCCTCGCGCAGGGCGTGGACGGCCATGGCCATGGCCAGGTAGGTCTTTCCCGTGCCCGCCGGGCCGATGCCGAAGACGATGTCGCTGCGGCGGATGGCTTCCACGTATTTCTGCTGGTTGGCCGAGCGGGCGTGGATGGGTTTTTTGTGGGAGGAGATCAGGATGGTTTCGTGGGTTTCGGCCTCCTCCTGCGGTTGTCCGCCCTTGGCTTCCGCGATCATCTTTTTAACCGCCCCCGGGGGAAGGTAGCCCTCGTCGCCCTTCTTGAGGTGCGCGCGCAACCGGTCAATGACCTGGCTGGCGTGGGAAACCTCCAGGGGTTCCCCGGAAAGGATGATTTCGTTTCCGCGGGCCACCAGGGTCACGGCGAAGGAGTCCCTCAAGAGCTTCAGGGTATGGTCCTTTTCCCCGAAGAGCCGGAGGCATTCCCCCTGGTCCTCCAATGTGATCCGGCGGCTAACGGCCTGGGCCAACATGTCCTCCAAAATGAATCCCGGTGTTTTAGCAGAAGCCCCCACCGGGCTTGTTAAAAACTTGTAAAAAAAACTCCCTTTCCTTAAAGATAAGAAAAGGGAGCTGATGGTCCATCCGCCTTCGCCCTGGTATCACGGGCTAGGCCCGTGAGGAAAGCGGGAAGGCTACGGCGGATTTCGCCAAGTTGTGAAAGGATGCCCGCCGAAGCCTTGGCGTAGGTGGGCCATAAAGGCCCCACGGGCTCTGACTGTGGGTCTCCATCAAGGGGGAAAAATCCCCATCCGTTAAAAATAATCCACCGGCAGCGTTTCACGGGGTTTGGTGTGTGGCACGTATTTGGGCGTATCGCTGGCGTCCTTGCGGGCCTTTTGTTTGTCCTTGTCTTCGAAATCCTGCCGGATGCAGAAATCCTGCTTGGGATAGATCAAATCCGGATCCGTGATCTGGTCCCGGTTGGCCTTGAAGATCAGGGGCCAGAGGAAATAGTCGTTGTAGCCGCTGCTGGAGCCTGAAATGCCCCACAAGGTGTCGCCCTTGACCACGATGTAGTCGCGGCAGGGGTTCGGGGTGGCTTCGGGCGGCGGTGGGGGGGCCTGGGCCTGGACTTGCGGTGGCGGCGGGGGCGCTTGGGCTTCCGGAGTGGGGACTGGGGTCGGCTCCTCCGGCGGGGGCGGGGCTTCGGCCTCCGGGGCGGGGGCTGGCGGCGCGGCTTCGGGGGGCATGGTGACGTCGTTGGTTTGCGGTTCCAGCGGGACCTCGTTGCCCTCGATGCGCTTGTTGGCCGCGCAACCGCCCGCGACAAAGCCCGAAATGAGAACGGCCGCCAGGAGCGCTTTCTGATAGCCCATCGCCGGTACCCCCTTGGACTTGGATGACCGAAGGCATCCGTAGGATCAACGGCATGGTTTCAACCAGCCGCGGAAAACATTATGAGAGCATTTCAGGAGGCCGTCAAGGCGAAGCAAGTAAAGGTAATGTTTCAGTTTGAAGATGTCATTGCGAGGTCCAGCCCCAATCGGGGTGATTTGGACCGTGGCAATCACAGGTTGTTAGACGCTAGGCTGTTAACAGCAAAACCTGAGATTCTAGCTGGCCAAAGGCCAACCACACTTGGCCCAAAGGGCCAACGCGCCACAAGCTTGTCGCAAACCGAGCCTATCGGCTCTGCTCCTCGGAATGACGTCAAACTGAGTCACTACCCAAGTGAAGCCTTAAACCGGGGAAAAAGAGTTTTTTTATCCATGTTATCCAACTGCTAAAATCAGACCGCATGATCACCTATCATCCCGCCCACCGCTGTTTTCTGTTGGAGGCCCAAAACTTTTTTTACGCCCTGGGCGTTTCCCCTGACGGCGACCTTCACCATATTTATTGGGGGAAGCGCCTTTCCCCAACCGCTTGGGGGAAGCTCGTCTCGGAATGGGAAAAAAGGGCCGTGGAAACCGAGCACCACGTCAGCCGCGAGTTCCAGCGGCGCGAATTCCCGGACTTTGGCCACAACGACTTGAGGGTTCCCGCCTTCCAATTGGAGCACGCCGACGGCCACCGCATCAGCGAATTCCTCTACGATTCGTTCCAAATCCTGCCGGGCAAGCCCGGCTTCGGCCCCGGGCCCTCATCCCGGGCGGAGGAATCGGACCGGGCCCAAACCCTCAAGGTCCTTTTGAGGGATAAGCTGCACAAGCTGGAATTGGACCTCTATTACACCCTTTATCCCTCCCGTGATCTCCTCGTGCGGCGAACCATCCTCCGAAACCGGGGTTCCAAA
>JASHQZ010000170.1 GCA_030038835.1 candidate division FCPU426 bacterium | reverse complement strand
GTCCCCATTATTCAAGAATGTATAAAGAATTAATGGGGGCGCCTGAGTCGAAAATTTCAAACGACGAAGAAATCCTTTCTCCTAAGAACCTCCAACAAAAATCTAAAACAAAGGCAGTTTGAACCGCCAAGAACACCATGCCGACCTTCCATAAAGCTGTTAAAGAGGTCGGTATAGTACCGATTTCATTAACTCCTGATGGTGAATCGGCACAAGCTCACCAAGAAAGTCAAAGGAGATCTCGGCTTTACTTAGATTTTGAAATATTATTCGTTCGCTGTACTTGGTGTACTTGGTGACCTTGGTGGTTAAACGGATTTTTTTAGAGCCTCTAAACAGAAAATCGTGTCGTCCTTATTTACTCCATCCGGCCATGCCCGATATTAAATCGTCGTTTGTGATAGCATCTGGAGGATGAATTCCCGTCTTCGCAACCTACTGCTGGTTTTTCCTCTTGTGGCGGCCTTGGCCCATCCTTCCGAACTTTGGGCGAGAAAACACCATACCCCGACGCCCACCGCCACTTCCACCGACACCCCCACCAGCACTCCCACCTCCACCCCCACTCCCCACACCGGACCCAAAATTTACAACTTCGACGCCATGTGGGGGTCGAAGGGTTCGGGGTCGAATCAATTGAACGACCCCGAAGGCGTCGCGATCGGGCCTGACGGCGACCTGTTCATCGCCGACACGGGCAACAACCGCATCCTGGTCTGGAACCCCAACGGCGGACCCGTGACCTCTTACGGCGCCTTCGGCAGCCGGGCGGACTGGCGCAACCCGCCCCAGTTCAACCACCCGGCCGGCGTCTTCGTCTATCCCGACCGGAAGGTTTACGTTGCGGACACCTTGAACAGCCGCATCGTCGTCCTGGATGAAAAGGGGCTGGTGGTCAGCAGTTGGGGAAGCCAGGGGGTGAGCACCGGCCAGTTCAACCTGCCCCGTTCCCTTTGTGAGGACCATTACGGCGACATCTGGGTGCTGGACACCGGCAACTCGCGCGTGCAGATCTTCAGCAAGCTGGGCCTCCTCACTTCCGCCTGGGGCTCCTTTGGCACCGACGCCACGGCCAACACCCTGACCGCGGTGTTGAACCTGCCCCTGGGGCTCGCGCTCAACAACATCGACCAGGCCGTCGTGGCCGATACCGGCAACTTTCGCATGGAAGTGTACAATGACGGGGGCGTGCCCATGACGGTCCAGGGCTGGTACGGCGACGACGGTGCCTATGTTTTCAAGGAACCCTCGGGTGTGGCCATCACGCCTTCCGGCACCGCGGCCATCGCCGACGGCACCAGCGGCCGGGTGGTTTTCTACAATAGCCGGAGCGGGGATTTTGAGTTCCTGGGCGAATGGCGGGCCAAGGACGAAATCCTGAATTCCAACTATGTGCCCCGCTTCCGGGGCATCGCCTCCGACGCCCAAAACCGCCTTTACGTCACCGACATCCAAAACAACGTCATCCTGCGCTTGAAGCCCGTGGTCAATCCTTCGGAAAGCCGGTACACCCCCACGCCCGCCCCTCCGCCCACCGCCACCCCCACCCCCCAGGACGTCGAACCCTACGGGGGGGCCGGGTTTCCTATCCGTTAAAGCCTGAAATTTTCAGTGGTTAAGTGACGGGAAATTCACCATAATTCACACTGTTTTCCTATTTGAACCGGGGCCTCAGCCCCGCGGGGAAACCCGTGTCGCCCTCACTTCCTTGATCGGGCTTAACCCGGTATTCAAACACTGGGAATGAGGGCATCCTTAAAAATTGAAGTTTGAAAGGGGTTCATGAAACGCGTCCATTCGTTGGTCACCGGCGGCGCCGGGTTTGTCGGGTCTCACCTCTGCGACTTCTTGATTTCCCAGGGCCACTGGGTGGTCTGCCTGGACAACCTGATCACGGGAAAACTGGAAAACATCGCCCATTTGAGGCGCCACCCCCATTTCCGCTTCGTCCGCCAGGACGTGATCAAGGGCCTGCCCCGTTTCCTGGCACTTCCGCGTTTCTTGAGGGACATCACCCGGGGATTTCCCCGGTTCCTGCCCAAGGCCGACTACGTGTTCCACCTCGCCTCCCCCGCCTCCCCGATCGGTTACATGAAAAACTCCATCGAGACCATCCTCACCAATTCCATCGGGACCTACCGGCTTTTGGAATACTGCCGGAAAAAGGGCGCCCAATTCCTTTTCGCCTCCACATCGGAGGTCTATGGCAACCCCCTGGTCCATCCCCAAGTGGAGACCTATTGGGGCAACGTGAACTCTTTCGGGCCCCGGTCCTGCTACGACGAAAGCAAGCGGCTGGGCGAGGCGCTGGTGTACGAGTATTTCCAAAAATACGGGGTCAACGCCCGCCTCGTGCGCATCTTCAACACTTACGGCCCCCGGCTGAACGAGAACGACGGGAGGGTGGTCTCCAACCTCATCACGCAGGCCTTGAAAGGGGAGGCCCTGACGGTTTATGGTGACGGTTCCCAAACCCGCAGTTTCTGCTACGTGGCGGACCTGGTGCGGGGCCTTTGGCTGGCCATGTCCACGCCCCATACGGAAGGGCAGGTCTTCAACCTGGGCAATCCCCAGGAGACCTCCATCCTCCAGTTCGCCAAGGTGGTGCGGGACCTTTGCGGCAGGGCCGACGCTAAAATTGTTAAAAAACCCCTCCCCCAGGATGATCCGATCAAGCGCAAGCCGGATATTTCCAAGGCGAAAAAGGCCCTGAAATGGGAGCCGAAAATTCCGCTGAAGGAAGGTTTGAAATACACGATTGAGTATTATCGCGGTAGAATATGACCCCGCTGGGACGGGATATGAGTTTCCTTAATTTTGCAGGTTGAATCTTTTTTATTTTGAACAGGACCGTAACACAGATGCCCCAACGACGCAAACATCCGCCGGCCGCCGAGACGCCCGCCGCCGAAAAACATGGTTCCGCGCCCCTTCCCACGCCCGGGCAGTGGAAGGGGAAGGCCATCGGCTTTTTGTTCGCCGTCCTCATCCTGGGAGCCATCTGGGGCACGGGGGTCTTCAAGGAGTTTTTCGCCGGCCCCAAAATCCCCCTTCCCCGCGAGTCGGCGGGCCTCACCCTCGGCATGACCCTGGACGAGGTGGCGCAAAAGTTCCCGGACATCAAGAAAAAGCTCCGGCCCTTCAACAACGACCCGCAGTTCCAGATCGCCTCGCTGGACTCCTCCGAAGGGGTGACCGGGGCCACCACCTTGGACCTCCTCTTCCACATCCCCAGCGGCAAGCTTTATTTCATCTCGGCCATGTGGGAGGGAGACAACGCCAAGGCGGAACCCATCGACCAGTGGGCCAAGCAGTACCGCCGGTGGAACAAGGAATCCACGGGCAATCCCGAGTCCCTGGGCAACGACGTATTATTGAAGGAATGGCACTTCACCGACGGCCCCACCGAAATGGTCCTGCGGGACCTGGATTACTCCAACCACCTTCAGCGCTGGCAGGACCTGCGCGACTCCTCCAACGACCCCGCCCAGCAGGCCTTCGCCAAGTACCGCCTGGACACGGGAAGCTGATCCTTCCAAGCCTTTTTACCTCCAAGCTTTAACTCCCCCAAACCATAAAGCGTAACGTTACGCTTTATGGTTGTCAGAATTCGTTAGGGCATAAAATGCCGAAATTTTGCGGCATTGGACCAAGGAAGGCGGATTGAAAAAAATGACAGGCCCGGGTTGTTTTTTAAAGAATTTCGGGCCGAGAATAACGACAGGGGCAGCGGCAAAGGCCGCCGCACCCGTCGTTGTCGTTCACTCCGGACCGGAGAGAGGGTCATCATCGCCTTCCGACCTTTCCATCTTCGATCCTAATTTAAGGAGGAACCGTGAAACGTTCCTGGCTTTTAGTCGCTTTGTTCATTCCTCTCAGCTTGCTGGCGCCCGCCGGCGGATTCGGCCAAGCGTCGATCTCCGTCAATATTGGCGGCGGCGCGCCACCCCCCGCCCCGGCACCGGCCTATAGCTACTGGTTCTATCCCGCTTTGGGGGTCTATTACGATTACAGGGCCCATGTTTATTTCTACCAGGACGGTCCCAACTGGGTCCGGGCCGCCCATTTGCCGCCGCGGTTTCACCACCTGGGCCGCCACGTGTCCCTGAAGGCGGATCGGGGCAGGCCCTGGGCCCATTACGCGGACCATCGGGCGAAATACCCGCCGGAACGTTATCGGTAGGATCTGCAGTAGAAGGCGGGGAAAACCCCTTAGAGACTCAACAAAACCTATTTTCACCACCAAGGCACCAAGGGCACCAAGAACTACAAAATCAAAATTGATTAAAAATGACACAAAACCAAGATGTTCCTTTTGACTTTCTTGGTGCCCTTGTGCCGATTCACCATCAAGGAGTTAATGAAATCGGTACTATACCGACCTCTTTAACAGCTTTATGGAAGGTCGGCATGGTGTTCTTGGTGGTTCAAATGGCCTTTGTTTTTGAGTTTTGTAAGAGGTTCTTAGGCGGACATTGACCTTAGGGTCGTTCGATGCGGCCATCCGCGTGCTTGGCAAAGCGCCCTTCCCCACGCGGATGGACCGGATCATCCGACTTCCAGGGCCAGCCGCCGAACTGGGTGCGTTGGTAGTCCTCATAAGCCTGCTGGATTTCCGCCTTGGTATTCATCACAAAGGGCCCGTACTGGGCAACCGGCTCGCCAATCGGCCGGCCCTGCAGAAGCAGTAATTCCCCTTCGGTGTCGCCGTTCTCCAATAACACATCCACGTCCGGCTCCAACTCGACTCCTTGCCTGGGCTTCACTGCCACGCCCGCGATATCAATGGAACTCCCCTTAAAGAAATAAAGGGTCCG
>JASHQZ010000169.1 GCA_030038835.1 candidate division FCPU426 bacterium | reverse complement strand
AAATTCGAGCTGCGGTACAAGCGCCTAAACTACCAGGATTACGCGGTCGTGGCTGACAGCTACCAGGCGAACCAGTTTTATTCCTATTTCCTGTTCCAATTTTAGGAGCGCCACTTGTTAAAAAAGGTGAAAAAGTTAAAAGGAAAGGCGAAAACCAAAGGGCTGGTGTGGGCCGGGCTGTTGTTGGGATTGGCTTGCCCGGCCCTGGCCGACCACGGCCCCTTGACCACCACGGTCCGGGACAGCTGGATCAACGCCAGCGTCCAAGACCTGGTTGCGGCCGGTTGGGCCGCCGACCCGGGCAAGCCCGCCGGCAGCCTGACCAACCTGGAGGTGGCCCAGCTGATCAAGGCCGCCTCCGAAATCCTGCTGGCCCAGCTGCCGTCCCCGGAGGGCGGGAACACCGGGGTGGAGGGCGCCGGGGCGCCCCTGAAAAGCCTGCGGGAACTGGTGGAGGAATTCAAAACCGAGCTGGCCTCCATGGACGTGGACGTGGCCAAGTTGGAGGACCGGCTTTACGACATCCAACACCGCAATGAGAAGTTCGCGGCCATCCAACAGGAGGAACTCCTGCACACGGGCACGACCCTTTCGGGTTCCTCCCGCGGCTACTTCGACACCTACCGGGGGTTCGGCCCCAACGCCATCTACGACTCCCTGGACTACAATGACATCATGATGGGGGACATCGTCCTCAAGAGCGTGCCCGTTCCCACCCTCCTTTTCGACACGGACTTCCGGATCACCCGCACGGTGGGGCTTTACTACGCCGACCCCATCCAACCCGAGTACAGCCTGCGCTGGCTTTCCCTCATCGACGCCAACGGCTTGTGCGACCTGACCGCGGGGGATTTCTGGGAGCACTACACGCCCCTGACCCTTTGGAACTCCAATGCCCCGGTCGGCTACACGCTGATCGAACCCACTTCCTACCAGCGCGTCCGGCTGGACATCGAAAACCTTGTTTACCTGGACCACGCCCCGGATTGGCATATGACGGGCTTTGAGCTGGCCTCCGACCAGGACCTGGGGGCCGGGTCGCTTTGGAGCGCCTTCCACGCCCAGGCCATGGGCGGACAAATGACCTCCGCCACCCAATACACCTTCGCCAACGAGTACGCCGGAAGCGAAGCCGCCCTGGATTTTTTCGGGAACAACCTGGAGCTCAAAGGCGCGGGCATTTTGCTTTTCGACGACGTGGGCTCGGCCAACGTGCCCTATATCCCCGACCTGGTTTCCACCTTGGCCCACAGTTACCAGATCGGGAGCCTTTCCGCCGCGGCCACCCTTCCCTTGGACAAGGATTTGGACGCCAAGGGTTCCGTGGAGTATGCCGGCAGCCGTTACAAGGACGACGCCCAAAACGACGCAAGCGTCATCCAGGACTGGGCCCTTTTGGCCAAGGGCGGCATCGACGTTTACGGCGCGCACCTCACGGTCAAGTACCTCAACAACGGGGCTTTCTTCTATTCACCGGGAGCCCAGACCAACGCCTATAACCCGGACGTCACCGGCTACAACATGATCGACGACGGCGCCGACAACTATCCGACGAGCTTCGTGTTCCAGGAGGTGGGCCGGCCGGTTTTCGCGCCCTACGACCGCATGGACGAGAACATGCTCCCTTACGGGGACGCCACCCCGGACCGGGAGGGGTTCGTTTTCAGCTTTTCCGCGGACATCGGAAAGGACGGGTGGCTCAAGCCCCAGGCCGTTTTCGCCGACATGCAGGAGATCGAGCCGGATTATGTTTTGACCGCCGCGGGAAACTCGATGCTGCCCGCGGATTGGGACGCGCCCGTGACCAATACACGGAAATTCACCGATTATGAGGGCGCCCTGACGATCGATCTCGCCAAGGCCCTGCCGGGCGCCGTCCCCTCCACCTGCGATTTGTCGGTGGATTACAAACGGCAGTCCACGGACCTGGGATTGGAATCGTTGGGCTTCCAGCCTTTCACGGTGGATACGGTCATTCTTTGCGCGGACGCGGGGCCCTTCCCCCGGGTCCCGCTTTTTGAGGGATTGATCCTTTCCGCCGCCTATGAAAGGGCCAGCTCCTCCGGGTACGAATTCGTTATTCCGGGGGGGACAACCCCCACCCTGGCGGCCTATGGCTCCTATTTCGACACCCAGTACCTGGGCGAGTACTCCCTTGAGGCGTTGGACGTCGTCCGGGATTCCTGGGCTTTCGGGGTCAAACTCCCCATCAGCCCCACCATCGAGGTGCACGGGGACTGCCTCATCAACCAATACACCTGGAGTGAAGACCCGGGCTATGGCCGCCGTGACCTGATTTGGAGGATGACCTATGTCCTCACGTTCTAACTCCAAAATAAGGTTTGAGTTTTTAGTTTTTAGTTTTGAGTTTTGGAAGGTTTTTGAACCATTGGTTCAAAAACCTGTCATGAACTCAAAACTTCGAACTCAAAATTCAAAACTCATCCTAGCGTCGCTGCTTTTCCTGTGCGCCCCCATGACGCTATGGGCCGATTCTTCGGACCGCCTTTTTCAGGTCGTCCCGCCGGGGGACCCTACCTACGCCGAATTAAAACAGCTGGCCCAAGCGGGATGGGTTTCCGAAAAGGACCTTGCCCCCACTTTGACGCGGTTCGACGTGGCCCTTTTGATTGAGAAAGCCCAACAAAACAGCGGGGAATGGGTCGTGGCCGACGATGAAATTCCACCACCGCCGGATACGAACGCGACTTCCGCCAGTCCGGCCCCGGCACAGCCTCCGGCCTCCGCTAGCCCGGCGGCCCCACCGCCGGCCGCCCCTGCGGCCCCGTCCTCCAACGACATGGAGCTCGCCCCGCCGCCGGACGTGATCGGCCCCAATTCGGCCGCCGAGGCCAACACGGCGCCCTCGGCCCCCACGACCGCTCAGGAAGAGGCCCAGAGGGCCGAGGCCATTAAAAGCCTCCACAGCCTGGAGGAGGCCTACCAATATGAATTGAAACTGGTGAAAGATAAGGTGCAGGCCCTGAAGGACAAAACGCAGGACCTGGAGAACCAGCAATACGACCTGCGCAAGAGGATCAAGGGTATTTCCCAGTATCCCACCATCGCCGTTTACGGCCTGGGCCGGGCTTTTGGACTGGCGCAGGAATACCTGGGGGACCTTCCGCCTTACCTGACGATGCCCGGGACCCGCCTGACATCGGGCTACCTGGACTTGAACCCCACCGGCACCGTTTCCAAGGAGGTCAGCTGGAACACCCTCATCCGGATCGGGTCCGACTTCGAACCGGACAATCCCGTTTCCATCGTCCTCAGGAGGGTGACCATGGACTTCAACCCGCCGTGGTTTTCCGCCCAGGTCGGGGACTTCGACGAATCCTACACGCCGCTCTTGATGTGGAACCGCGACAGCCTGGACTTGGCCTATAAACCCGAAATGTGGGCCCGCCAGGACGACATCGAGAAATACGAGAGCTTCCTCAACGACGAGCCCAATTGGCCCTTGCGGGGTTTGAGGATCGGATCCGACGTGATGTGGCCCGATTCGGACGTGCTGGAGGAGCTCAAGGGTTCGGTTTTCGCCCACATGATCCGGAACGGCTTCGACGACAACGGCGGCTGGTATATCGGACCTAATGAGTTCACGGACTGGATCTTCGGGGGCACGGCCGAGGTGAAGTCGCCCAAATGGTGGATGGGCGGAACGTCGGTGCAGGCCTCCGTGGACGGCTATGGCCTGATCTATGACGAGCCCATTGGGACCGAGCAGCCCGGGTCGCCCTATGGGCCTTTTGATCCCTCCACTTGGGCTCACCAATATCTTTTGGAAAGCGTGAAGCCCGATGTCAAGGTGGGATTGGGGGACGACGTTTATGTGGGAGGCACGATGGAATACGCCAATTCCCAGTACCAGGACAACAAGCAAAACCCCGACAGCATTTTCAACGATTTCGCCTTGTTGGGCGGCCCCTATCTCCAGTTCGGCAACTCGCGGATCACCCTCAATTACCTGAACGTGGGCCCTTATTTTTACTCACCCTTGGCCCAAACCAGGCAGGACGCGGTCACCAACCTCTCCAGCATCGCCTCCGTGCCCTACCTGAACGACTCACCGGAACTTTTCGCGCCTATCCTCCGCAACCAGTATTTCCTGCCCGACCTGCCCAGCGCGGGCGATATTTATAGTTTCTACGACCGCACGCTGGACAATACCTTCCCTTACGGGCTCGCCACCCCCAACCGGGAGGGTTTTGGCGGGGAGTTAGACGTTAAAACGCTTGATAAGGACGCGCTCAAGATCAAAGGCTCGGCCTATTTTGTCCAGGAAATGGGTGGTAACCTTGTAGTGAATAGCGCGGGAACCGGGTTTGTGCCCGTGGACGGCGTTGCCGGAACGGATCTCCTGCCGATCCGCCAATTCACCTATGTCAACCTGGGGCCGTCCTTCAACCTGGGGCCTTCCCTAGGCTGGGACCGGGACCTGGAAGTAGGAACCAACATCCGGTATGAGCAGACCCACAGCGACTTGGGCACCCTGACCAGCACTTGGCTGATCGGGGCGCTGAGGATCCAGGTACTGCCGGTTTGGGGCATGACCATGGCCTACAGCTGGCAACACGCGGACGGCACGGAAGCGGGATACGACGGGACCTTGTGGGCCCGCTATCCCTATTTGTACGACAATTCGGACCTAGGGGACTATTCGCCGGTGAGCGTGAATGGAACCAACCAAAGCCTCCGATTGTCGCACGTTTTCAAGGTGAACCGGAATTCGACGATTTACCTGGATTACGATTATACGTGGGGAAACCTGCTGACCCTCACCCCCAACCAGGGAAGTTTGACCAACCAGTTCGCCGAGGTGACTTATGAAGTCAAATTTTAACAGAGTGTTTTTTGCCGCTATGGCGGCTCTCGGGGCCCTGGTGTGGGCGGGCTGCCAGACTCAGTATCCCGCAAGCTATCCTAATGGTAGCTCCACCGGAGGGCTGGTGATTAATTTTGAGTCGGGTCTCTCCGTCAACCCGAATTTGGCGGAAGCGGGCACCCCAAATAATAAAGTCCAGACTCCAGGGACGGCGGCTGTTATTTTTACGGCGAGCTATGGAAGCGGAGGTTACGGCATCTTAAGCCCGGGGGTGGGGGGATCCAACGACTGTATTCATGTTTCCGGATCGGTGACCGACACCGGCAATGGGGCCTATCCGACAGCCCAGCTTGAAATCCCAATCGAAGGCACGAACAATTTATACAACGCAAGCCTCTTTTCGGGCGTCGAGTTTTATTTAAGGGTCCCCAACGACGACACGGCAGGGACCAAATCGTTTGAGATTCCCGTAGCGCAAACCCAGCCGTCGTCCGCGGGGGGGACTTGTGATTCCAGCGCCACCTCTAACGCTTGCTACAATAACTTTGCCGTAAGTTATTCGGACACCAACGGAGCCTGGCTTCTCGTCACCGAGAATTTCTCCGCTTTCACCCGGGGGGATTACGGGTCCGCCATTACGCCCGCCACCTTGAGCGGCGCGAACCTCCAGCAAGTCCTCATGTTGGATTGGTCGGAGGGAAACAACAACGTGCCGGGAACAGCGAACGTGGATTTTTACGTGACCCAAGTCCAGTTTTATTGACCTCGCCGGCATTAATTCCAATTAGAATAGTGGGGGAGGCGGCCGATGCGCAAAGCGAATAAACGGAAAGCAAGGTGGTTCCTTTTCGGCGCATTATCGGCGTTGAGCCTGCCTCCCTTGTTGTGGATCCAAGAGGGGTGCACCGGTAAATACCCTCCTATATCGGCCATGGTCGCAACGGCAATTCCTACGCCCGCTTACCCCACCTGCACGAATACCTCCACACCCACACTGATCGACGACATGGAACATCCAGCCAGCAACGAAATCCTGCTCAACCAGTGCCGGAACGGCTACTGGTACGCCTATAATGACGGAACGGCGGGCGGGGTCCAGGAAACCGGCGGCGTGACCAGTCCCTTCACCTTTGGGAGCCCTGGCGTCGGCTACAACGGAACTGGCACTAGCGGCTACTGCGTAGAGGTTTCCACGAACACGGGATTTACCAACTATGGGGCGGGCTTCGGTTTTGACTTTCTCAATCCCCAGGGAAACTACGACGCTTTCGGCTACCACGGCATGCAGTTTTACGCCAAAAACACGACTGGATCCCCTGCGGTGGCTTTTGAGGTAATCGACAATGCCGTTTCCAGCGCGGTTCCTGCCAATTCCATCGGGCCGCATTCGGTGAACCTTACCTTCACTTCTTCCTGGGCGTTGTACCAAGTCAGCATGGCCCAGCTTGCAGCCGCACCCAATGCCTACGGCGGGCCGACCACTTTTAATCCCAGCCAGCTGCAGCAAGTCGAATGGGCGGTGGGAGCGGGTGTTGCGTCCAATATTTGGATTGATAACGTGAGTTTTTATTGACCGTGCATCCCACCCATACGGACCTCTGGTTCGATAACGTCCAGTTCATCTCTTGATTTGAATGGAACATAAAAAGCTCTTTGGATTTTTCCCTTGCACGAAAGCGGGCGGTGGCCCGCTTTTGTCCTGGTTTTTCTTCCGCTCCCTACCGTCCATGAATTGGGGTTCGTATTTTCAATGGATGGGTTCGGCAAATAAAAACTTGCAAATCAAAGGGTTTTTTTGGTAGAAATGATGCCCCAAAGCGGTCGTCTGAAACCTTGCCGGCGCGCTTGTCGCACCCCTTTGGGGAAGTGGCAAAGCGGCTGAAAAACGCCGAAAAATGCGGGAAT
>JASHQZ010000168.1 GCA_030038835.1 candidate division FCPU426 bacterium | reverse complement strand
GTTTTTAGGCCGTCGAACCAGGAAAAAGTCGATATTTCGGTGGCGACCTGCGCCTATCCCGGAAATGTTTTTGTAAGGATTTATAATTCGGCGGGAGAACATATCCGGACGCTGAGATCGGAAAATACTTCCAGCGGCCTGCAGAACACCTACAGCTGGGACGGCACCAACAAGTATGGGAATACCTGTGCCAGCGGTGTTTATATCATCCTTTTTGAGGACCCCTTGGGAAGCCACGCCGCAAGGGTGGTTTTGGTGAGATAAAGGACGCATGGAAATTTTTCGTCCTCCTCCCTTAAAAATGCTGGGCCATTCCGTTGCCGAAGGACGAGGTAACGGCGGTCATTCTTGTTCAAAAACGAAGGGATGGAAACTCCTTGTCTCCAAGTTCCAATTCCATCGGCGGCTTAGCCGCCAATGCCGCCCAGGTGGACTGGGCCCAGTTCGACCCTTGGGGCGGCTTGAGGGGAATGGCGGCAGTGGCCCTGCCTTTGGGTGTGGGGCTGGTCCTACACCAAACATCGGCGGGAGCCATCATGGGTGGAGGGGCGCTGGCCCTGGGACTGGGGTCCTTCGACCGGCAAAGCCGAAAATCCCTGACCGTCATGCTCCTGGCCAGCCTTTTAATGGGCGCCTCCACCTTGGTGGGAACTTTGACCGGCGGCTGGGGTTGGGGCGCGTCGCTGACGGCGGGTTTTTGGGGGTTTTGCGGGGGCCTACTGATCGCCGCCGAGACCGACCTTTGGTTCATCGGCCTGAAATCCGTGGTGGGGCTTTTGATCGCCGGCGGCTACGCGGGGAATCTCCACGAAGCCCTGAACCGGGCGCTCCTTTTGATCGCCGGCGGCTTTCTCCAGTCCCTGTTTTTGGCCTTGGAAAGCTACCTTGGAAGGAAATGGAAGGATCTCCGCCGCAGGCCCAATCCCACGCCGGCCATTCATCGGAACTTCGAGACCCTGCGGAACCAACTTCACTTCAGGTCTCCCGCCTTCCGTCACGCCCTGCGGCTGGCCGTGGCACTGGCCTTGGGCGGGGAACTTGGGCGGCTGTGGTTCACCCATAATGCCTACTGGCTTCCCCTGACGGTGGTGATCGTGCTGCGGCCGGATTTCCAGCAAACCTTCACGCGGGGACTGGCCCGGATGGGAGGAACCCTGGTGGGAGCGGGATTGACCACCTTGATCGTGTTCCTGGCGCGGCCGGGCCATGGCGCGCTGGCCCTCCTGGCCGTGAGTTTCGCCTGGCTTTGTTTTTCCTTTTTCCGGGTGAACTACGCCCTTTACGCGGTCTTCATCACGGCCTACGTGGTCTTCATGCTTTCCTTCGGGGGACTGCCGGAAATGGGGGTGGTGGAGGCTCGGCTCCTGGCCACCTGCCTAGGCGGGGTACTGGCGCTGTTGGCCTACCTGGCCTGGCCGAATTCTACCGGTGCCGGGGAAGCCGGACGTTAGGCCCCGTCTTTGGTGAGGATATCGATCTCGAAGGTGCGCGTTTCCACGCTCATGCGGGACGTGACTTTGAAGGGGTGACCCAGGGACCACTGCTTTTGGAGATCAGGGGAGGCCTTCATGAGTTCCTTGATATAGGTGTCCAAAAGCCTTTGACCATGCTGCTGGACCGCCTCCAGGCTTCGGCGGTCGGGCAAGGCGGTGCCGAATTTCTTGGTTACGTCGGCCTGGATCACGGCCTTCAACTGGGCAATGATTTTCAACTGCGGGCTTTCCATGGTTCCCTCCGTAAAATTTTGCACGGCTAATATAGGTTGAGGGTGGACGGATTTCCATGATCCAAGCTTGTTTGCCGGACGGATTTTCCAATAATTAACCCCATTTTGTCGGCTTGAAACCTCCCATTAAGTGCCGGATAATCTAAAACCGGTTGACAGTTCACAGCTGGCAGCGAGTCAAAGTTGCGAGGCAAAGATGACTGACCCAGATCGCCTTCGGCGATTTCTGGGACAAGCCAATTTCTGTAATTTTTTTAAGAGGATAAAGTGGCTGAACAGTTCTACGAAATCCAACGCCGCAAGACCCGCCCGGTGATGGTGGGCAAGGTCCAAGTGGGGGGAGACGCCCCCATTTCCATCCAATCCATGACCAACACCCTCACCTACGAGGTGGATGAGACCCTGGAGCAGATCAAGCGCCTGGAGGACGCGGGCTGCGAGATCATCCGCGTGACGGTCGAGAACCAGAAATCCCTCAAGGCCGTCTCCAAGCTCAAGGCCAAGATGAGGACCCCGCTGGTGGCCGACATCCATTTTGCCCACCAGATCGCGCTGGACGCCATCGACGAAGGGGCCGACAAGATCCGCATCAACCCGGGAAACATCGGCGGCATGGACCGCCTGGCCCAGGTGGTGGAGAAGTGCAAGAAGTACAACGTGGCCATGCGGGTGGGGGTCAATTCCGGTTCCCTGGAGAAGGACCTGCTGGAAAAGCACGGGCATCCCACTCCCGCGGCCATTGTGGAATCGGCCATGCGGCACATCCGCTTCATTGAATCCTTCGGCTACCACAATATGATCATCTCCGTGAAGAGCTCCCACGTGCCCACCATGATCCAGTCCTACCGGCTCCTGGCTAAGGAGTGCGACTACCCCTTCCACGTGGGCGTGACGGAAGCGGGCACCAAGATGCAAGGCATCACCAAGAGCGCGGCGGGCATCGGCGCGGTTTTGGCCGACGGCATCGGCGATACCATCCGTGTTTCCCTGACCGCCGACCCGGTGGAGGAAGTGAAGGTGGCCACCCACCTGTTGCGCTCCATGGGCTTGCGCAAGGAAGGCGTGGAGATCGTGGCCTGCCCCACCTGCGGCCGCTGCCACGTGGACCTGGAATCCATGGTGGACGCCGTGGAAACCGCCACCCTCACCCTGAAGACCAACATGCGGGTCGCCATCATGGGCTGCGTGGTGAACGGCCTGGGCGAGGGCGCGGAAGCGGACGTCGGCCTCTGCGCGGAAAAGGGCCATGGGGTCATCTTCGAGAAGGGCGTGGCAAAAACCCGCTTGAAGGAAGAGG
>JASHQZ010000167.1 GCA_030038835.1 candidate division FCPU426 bacterium | reverse complement strand
ATGAAAAATGAGAAATTAAACACCCTCAAGCTTTTCGAAATGTTTCCAGACCAAGAGACGGCCAGAGTTTACATTGAGAAACGCCTTTGGCCTAACGGCCCTGTTTGCCCATATTGCAAAAAGGGCGATAAGATCACCGTGAGAAAAGACGGCTTCTATCGATGTAACTATTGCATTGAGGACTTCACCGTTAGAACTGGTACGGTCTTTGAGAAAAGCCATGTTCCTTTGCACAAATGGCTTTATGCCATGTACCTCTTGGTCACGGCCAGGAAGGGCATTTCCTCGATTCAGCTTTCCAAAGAGATCGGCGTAACTCAAAAGACCGCTTGGTTTCTGCTAGGCCGTATCCGCGAGGCTTGTGGACATGATTTTTCCCAGTTAAGCGGCATAGTGGAGATTGACGAAACCTACGTTGGCGGCAAGGAAGAAAACAAACACGCCGATAAGCGCATTCCTGGCAACAGGGGCAAAAGCACCATCACCAAAACACCTGTCCTTGGTATGCGTGAACGGGGTGGAAGAACTAAGGCCATGCCGATTAAGGCCGTCAATAGTGTCATTCTGTCTGAAACCGTGGCTTGTAACGTCAAGGAAGGTAGCACTATCAATACTGACGACAACCACGGCTACAACCCCTTAGATGGCGTTTACAAGCACGAAAGCGTGAATCATAGCCACAAGGAATATGTCCGGGGTCAAGTAACCACAAACAGCATTGAAAGCGTTTGGGCTGTTATGAAGCGGGGTTTAAATGGGGTCTATCACCATGTAGACCGCAAGCATTTAGCCCGATACGTCAATGAGTTCACATTTAGGCTCAACGAAGGCAACGTAGAACGTCCTAGGCTGGAACGGATTGAAAGCCTCATTGATCGCTCCACTGGCAAGCGGCTAACCTATAAGCGCCTTATTGGAAAAGAGGAACACAGGGAGACAGCTTGAAGAAGAAAAAGGAATTTGACGCACTTTTGGACAAGGTTTTGGCCTACAAACCGAATCCAAAAAAGAGAAAGAAAAAGGCCAAGCAACGGAAATAAGGAAAAAGGGAGTGAAGTATATAAGTCCCTTATTTTCAAGATTTTTGATTAAACCTATTGCAGGAATCCAGCATTAAAGGCGGTCGGGAATCAAACACTTTTGAGGTGTTAGAAAGCGCAAAGGGGCCGGGTCATTTCGTTCTCAACATGGCCTTGGCCGCAAGCTTCACAGACAGGATTGCGCCGGGAAATGAGCGACCTCGCTTGCCTCTCCTGGGCATTGACTTTCCAAAGCAGCAAAGGACCCCGGTTTTCGGACAGGCGCAATGCCTCGTGGGCCTGGAGATAACCGATGGCCTGGGAAAAGGAACCTAAAACGCCCGCATCCTGGCAGGTGGGCATGGCGAACGGGGGGGGGATTTTGGGGACCAGGCAACGTAAGCAGGCGGTTTGGCCCGGAAGAACCGGCAGGACTTGCCCTTCGAATCGGACTACTCCGGCATGGACGAAGGGTTTCCCCATCTTGACGCACCAGTCATTCAAAAAAAACTTTTTTTCCAATCGATCCAGGCCGTCAATGACGAGGTCGTAGGCTGAAATGAATTTTTCAGCGTTTTGGGCGTTCAAAGCTTCCACAATGGGAACCGTACGAAGGGGGCGGTAACGTTTTCGGAGGTAGTCTGCGGCGGCCTCGGCCTTGGACCGCCCCAAGTCCTTTTCGGAATAAAGGATCTGCCGGTGCAGGTTGGAAAGTTCCACCTGGTCGGGGTCCATTAGGCCCAGGTTCTCCGCGCCCGCCTCGGCGAGGGCTAAAGCGGCGGGGCAGCCCAGACCGCCCACTCCCACCACTAAAATCCTATTTCTCATGCTTCCCTCACATCAAACTGAAGGCCATTATGATGGCGCCGAGGCCGATCAAGCCGTAAGAGATGGTAAACAGGACCAAGTAAGGCCACGGGGCGCCTTTTTCGTTTTGGGCCGAGTACAAGCCAAAGATCCGGGAGAACTGGTAAATCCCAAAACCCAAGACGGCTAAGCAAAGTCCCATAAAAAATTGTTCCATTCAGCGCCCCTTCAAGAGCCATTCCCTTTGGAGTCCCCTTGCCCCGGTGCGGTTTTAATAAGTACAAGATGATTGAGATTCTCCCCATCCTTCGTGTAGAGGACAGTATAGGGCCCCGGGGGCAGGTCCTTCCCTCCATCGTCTTTGCCGTCCCATGCCACCCATTCGTCTTGTTCCGCCACAACGCGTTTATCAAATAAATTCCTCAAGTGGGCGCCGGTGCCATCCACTACTTCCAACCGGTAAACTCCGGGCCCATCGGCGAAACTAATGTAAATATTAGCAGTTGTCCTTTGGAAAACAACGGTTTGGGGACTTGCCGCATCCGGCATGTCGGCCACAGCGGTTGTTGAGCGGGTTGTCGTAACCGTCGGTACCAGAGTTGGTGCCCTCATTTTAAAAGGGTCGGCCCGGCTGGTGGCTTCAAAACCAGGAATGGGCGTGGGAGTCGGCAGGAATCGCCTTTGTTTCCCTACAAGAAGCCGGACCGTCGGTTGGGGGGAAAAAGTGGGCATCGGACGTGGCACCGGAGTCCAAACCGGAGCAAATCCAAAGGTCTCGGTTGGCGCCGGGGGGGCGATCGCCTTCCAACCTGGAGTGGGTGTGTCCTGAGGGCTGGTGGTCCAAGTGGATGCCGGCCATGAGGTAAAGGTGGCCGTGGGCGCAAGGATTGATTTCCAAACCAAGGCCGGCGCCGGCAACGGAGTTTCCGTTGGTGAAGGCGTAAAGCTGGGCGGGGACGGAATCCGTTGGGGTACGGAAACTTCCGTTGGCGTGGGTGGAGGAACCTTGTCCGGCCGCCCTGATAAGGTGTTCATCGGGTCTTGGGCGCAAAGGGGATTGGGGGCGATGTTTAGCTGAAATTCCCTCCGATAAAGGTGCTTTTCACCCTCGTATTGGGCCTTAAAAGTTTCCCCGGAAGCCGATAGAAATTGGATGGGTTGGCCGGTTTCAGGGTCCGTCAGCGGCGCCACCGCCGGGATCGACCAGCCAATGGCAGAAGGCGTAAACCAGGCTTCATCGCGAAAGGGCCGCTTTTGCCAACCCGGAGGTTCTTCGCTTTCCCGGTTGGGAAGATAGCAGGCTTTATGCTCCGCCGTTTCGTTGCTGGACAGGACCCTCTGTGTCCCGTCGGAAAAGCGCAGCCTCAGGATGTAAGACAATCCGATTTGGCCGTTCAGCGGTTGCGGGTCGTGATAGGCATTGGCGTTTTCAATGGCCAGGACATTATCGTTTTGGAAATAGCAGAGGTGTTTCGGCAGGCACTGGACAACTTGAAAGCCCTTGGACGCGGGCGTGGAGGGCTGGCTTTCCCGGATGGGGATGCCATTCAGCCAAATATCGGCCCAGCCGTCGACCGCGAGGTAAAGGGTGGCGGATTTCAGGTAAGGGGCGGAGCTCTGGGCAAAAGCCGTTGAGTTTAAACACAAACCGACCCAAAGAAGGACCAACTGAGAGCGTGTTTTACATAAAAAAAACCTACGGGGAAATATCATGACCCCATGATATACCGCTTTATATCCTTCGGTGCCTTCCTCAATATTCCAACGCTGATGGGATGGGTTAAGCCCCTTGGGTTCGGTACTGCTGGACGAAAAAAGTAACTTCGGCGCCGAACAAGAGGATGGTCCAGGACAGGTAAAACCAGATGAGGATCACCGGAAACACCCACAAAGCCCCGTAAACATGGCTTCTCTCGAATACCTTCAAGGTGTACCAATTCATTCCCCACCGGGCCGTCTGCAGGAGTATCGCCGCCACCAGACCCGTCAAGGCGGCCGACCGGGCTTCCACCTTGGCATTGGGAACCCACGCGTACATCCAGGAGCAGGCCGCCCACAGGGCCAAAAAAGGCAGGGCCGTGGCGAACAGCCAATGGCGGAAGGACGGATGCAAGACATTGAGGCTTCCGGCCCAGCCCCTTAGGGTTAAGAGGAAAAGCCCCATCAACGGCAATCCGATGAAAAAAGTCGCGTGGCGGATCATTTGTGCCAAAAGAGGCCGCGGTTTTTCAATTTCCCAAAGATAGTTGAAGGAATGTTCCACGTCCCGCATTAAGAAAAAGACGATCAAAAGGAACCCCAAAAAACCGATCAACCCAACGTTTTTTGAATAAAGTGCGAATCTCCTCACGGAAATCCGGATTTGTTGTTTCCCCAGCTGGTTCAATTGTTCCAGGTATTGGGGCTCATCGGGGTCCAGTATGGAGTTCGTGGACCGGGTCTGGACGGGATAAATGGCATCCACAATTTGATCCAACAGTTGTTCCCTTTTTTGGGCGAAGGCGTCACTGGAAAGGACCGCCATGAGGATGGCCAAAGCCGGCACCAGGGCCAGGATGGTTTTGAAAGCCAGGGAACTGGCGTAAAGGCGTTTGTGCCCCCGATTGGGTCTGCTACCTTGGCCCAACGCTTTCCCGCAGGCCCAAAGGATGACCGTCAGGCCACCCCAAATTCCGACGGGGCGTCGGGGTTGTTTTTGAAGCTTTTGCCGGCCGTGAAAATAATTCGCCAAGGATTTCCTTCCGGAACGCTAAAATGAACCTCATTGTAGACGAAACCGGCAGCTGGTTTGTTTGGATTTGTCCATCCTGCTGTAAGGATTAAATTTGGGTAACAATAAAGTCCTGCTTCATGAAACACCGCCTGAATGGGCGGGAGGTGTCCTGCGGAACCCCATTGCCCTTCTCTCGGACCAAGCCTACCTGGAAAAAAAGGCAGCCAATAACGCCCTGGAGTTCCTGAACCTTTGGCCCGGCGCTAAGATTCCTGCCTTTTGGCTTTCCTCCGTGGCCGCCATAGCCGGGGACGAAGCGTCCCATCTCAAGATGGTTTTAAAGCTTTTGGAAAAAAGGGGCGGTGCCCTGGAAAGATCCCACAAAAACCCTTACGCAGTGGATTTGCACCGGTTGGTCCGCCGGGGCAAGGGAAACCAGGGTTTGGCGGACCGTTTATTGGTTTCAGCATTAATCGAGGCCCGTTCCTGCGAAAGGTTTGGGAGGCTGGCGGAAGCCTGCGGGGACGCTGAATTAACGAAATTCTACTCGGGTTTGATTGAATCGGAAAACGGCCATTACCGACTCTTCGTGAACATGGCCAAAAAGGTCCTGCCCACCCGTGAAGTCCAGATCCGTTGGAGCCGGTTAGTGGAGGAAGAAGCCCAAATCATCCAAAAACAGCCGGTGGGCCCTCGCATCCACAGCGGTATGGTCTAAGGGCCATTCGGGCCTCAAGTGGACGCCTGACGTAAGGCCTTTTCAAAAACCTCCACGCTTTGGGCTCCGGAAACAGCGACTTTCCCATTGAAGATAAAAAAGGGAACGCCCGTAACGCCCATGTCGTAGGCTTTCTCCTCGGCTTCCCGGACTTCTTGCTCGTATTGGCGTCCGGCCAGCAGCTTTTCCACTCTTCCCCTTTCCAAACCCACCGAGACGGCGAGATCCAGCAAAACCTTCTTGTCCCCCAGGTCCTTCCCCTCTGTGAAGTAAGCCTCGAAGAAGGCATTCTGGGCTTCGTTGCCCTTACCGTCCTTCTCCGCAAGCCAAAGCACCCTGTGGGCGTTTAAGGTGTTCGGTGTCTTTTGAATGGCGTCAAACCGATAGTCGATCCCCGCTTCTTGACCCAGCGCTGCCAGGCGGGCGTGGGCCGCGCCCAAGGCAGCGGCGCCCCCCAACTTGGCCGCAAGATGGGCTTTGTGGTCCAGCCCTTCCTCGGGTGTGGAGGGGTTCAATTCATAAGGTAAAAATCGAATCACGGCATCTTTCCCCTCAGGGAAGGACCGTAGTGCGTCTTCCAGCCGTTTCTTACCTAAGTAGCACCAAGGACAAATGACGTCGGAATAGGCTTCGATATGAATAGTCATTGTCATACCCCCTTGAATCTTCCCACCATAGGATTGGCGTTACTTTAAAACAAGATGTACAAAAAACGAGCTGGGAGAGGCCCGGCCCAAGGAACGCAAAACAATAGCCAATAGAATTTAAATTGTTGGTTTTTATCTTGCGGTTTCGGCTTGAATTGCGCCCGGCAATAAAGGCTTTTTGGTTAAAGGTTACAGGGCCGTGGAACTGCCCCAGGATAGTTCCAAACGGCCAGTTTTGCAAAAAACTACGAGTAGTGGGTGGTATTAACTTTACATTCTTCATACATTGAGAATTATGAACGAACAAGTCATCATCCAGCAATTCGGATGTAACGTGCGCAAGTTAAGGTTGAAGCGGCGCTGGACCCAGGAAGAGTTGGCGCAACATTCCGGCCTAACCCCCAACTTCATCGGTTTTGTCGAGCGGGGCGAAAGAAACATCACCCTCAAAAATGCCGTTAAGATCGCGAAGGGCCTTAATTTCCCCGTTCACAGGTTATTCGAAGGGATCTAACTAGTCGGGAAGAAACCCCGGTGTTCCCAGGCTATAAGGTTCTTATTGTTTTTCCCATTTTCCAAAGTAGACCACCCTTTCAATGGGCCACCCTTTTTCCCTCAAACATTGGCGGAGCGCCTCCGCTGAATCCTCGGCTTCAACCTCAAAGGTTTCTTCCGTTCCCATGAGTTGAAAAACATAAATGTTGGAATCTTCTTCCATCATTTCCTCCGAAAAGGGTCATCGCCGGAGGAATCAATTTTCCCTAGACTTGGCCGTTAGGCCACTCACTACTCGTAGTATTTGCGGGGCAGGATAAGAAATGGTCGTCGGCATGGAAAAAATAAGCGGGATGGTTTTTAAAACCCAAATCGTTATGATGGCCTCATGAAAATCATCCAGATCCGCACCGAACAACGCGGGCAAATCCTGGACATCACGGCCCCCATTCGGAGTTTCGTGACCCAAAGCGCGTTCAAATCAGGGGTTCTCCTTCTTTTTTGCCCCCACACTACCGCCGCCATTACCATCAACGAGAATGCCGATCCGGACGTCAAAAGGGATATCCTCTACCACCTCCAAAAAACCATCCCTCAATCGCCCGAGTTTAAGCATTTCGAGGACAACGCGGATGCTCATATCAAATCCGTGTTAACGGGATTCTCGTTGGTCCTAATCGTGGAAAACGGAAAAATCCAGCTGGGCCGTTGGCAAGGGATTTATTTCTGTGAGTTCGACGGCCCGAAGGACAGGGAGGTTTGGGTGAAGTCGGTTGCTGATCAGGGATTTTAAATCACATTTTGATTAATGTCTCTTTTCTTGCCTTTCGAATTCCTCTTCCAAGCTGAAATACCTTTCCCCCATATCGCAGCAAAGGGTGACCACGCGGGCCTCGGGCCCAAGCCTCTGGGCCACCTTGACCGCCACCGCCACATTGGCTCCAGAGGAAATACCCAAAAGCAACCCTTCTTCCCGCGCCAACCGTTTGGTCATGAGGAAGGCTTCCTTGTCTTCCACCGTTGCCACCTCGTCCAAGATCGACCGGTTCAAGACCGGTGGCACGAACCCCGCCCCAATGCCTTGAATTCGATGAATACCCGCCTTGCCGCCTGAAAGTACGGCAGAGGCCGCCGGTTCCACGCCCACCATCCTTATTTTGGGGTCCTTGGCCTTGAAATATTCGCCCACTCCCGTGATAGTCCCGCCTGTTCCAATGCCGGCTACGAAGGCGTCCAATTGTCCTCCGGTGTCCTTTTCAATCTCGGGCGCGGTGGTCCTTTTATGCGCTTCGGGATTAGCCCGGTTGGCGAATTGCTCCGGCATGAAATAATCCGGGTGTTGCTGCTTGATCTCTTTGGCCTTTCGGACGGCCTCCGCCATCAATCCCTGGGCGGGGGTCAAAACCAATTCGGCGCCATAGGCCCGCAGCAGTACCCGGCGCTCCAGGCTCATATCCTCGGGCATGACCAGGATCAACCGGTAGCCCCTCTGGGCGCACACCAAAGCCAAACCGATGCCCGTATTGCCGCTGGTGGGCTCCACCAAGGTTCCACCGGGTTTTAGGATACCGCGCTTTTCGGCGTCCTCGATCATGGCCAGGGCGATGCGGTCCTTCACGCTTCCGCCGGGATTGTAAAATTCCAGTTTGCAAAGGATCTGGGCCCCCCCCTTTTCCGGAATGCGTTGCAGCTTCAGCAGGGGGGTGTTGCCGATGATTTGGGTGATGTCGGTGGCTAAAGGGTAGCGGTTATAGGTCACGGGGTTACAACCGCCCCTTCCTCCGACAGCCGGACCGGGCATTTGTCGGAGGCTTTTACTTCGTGATGAAAGGAGACTCCCGAATCAAGGGATGTGACCCAAACCTTGCTTGCCAAGGGCGTGCTTCCCTTCAAAATCCACTGCAACGCCTCAGAGGCCGCCAAGGCGCCTAATAGGCGTTGGGTCGTAGGCGTTCCGCCAGCGAAGGCCTTTGGATTGAGGGTTTCAAAGCATTCCAGGCACGGACAATGGTTTTCCCAATGGGAAGCCGCGAAAAGGGCGTAGCCGCTTCCCGCGCACCAGGCGAAAAGGGCAGGCCTTCGGTTTTTCCGGAGCCAGCGGCTGGCGCGCCGCCGGAAATCGGAATTTTCCGTGAGGACCAGGGTTAGGTCCGCATCTCCAATGGGAGCTTGAGGGGAGTCGGTTTTCCATTGCAGGAGGTTGGAAATACCGCTGGACTTTAAGGCCGTCTCGGCTGCCGTAAGGATCACGCCTTCCCCTGCTAGAAGAATCCTGGATGCGGCCCACTTGGCCTGGCCTTCCTGCCCGACTCCCGGGAGGATGACCTGGCGGGAATATCTTTCTTGAGGTTGGGTGTCTGCCATCCCCTTACTCGACAATGTCTTTAACAATGGGATTAACGTCGATTCCCTGTTTAGAAAGATTGTCGAGGGCCTTTTGCACTTCTTTTTCTTCTCCCTCGATCTCCATTTGGACGTAGCCGAAACCCTTGGTGATGGAGGCCCGGCGGATGTTGACCGTGACGTTATATTTCTTGATCATTTTGGAAAGCACCGGTTCGGTGACCAGTTCGGTGGGATAATCCAGTTCGATGAGTTTCTTAATATCCGCCATGAAGTTCCTCTGAGAAAAGTGAGGATTGATCAGGAAAGCCGGTGGCTTTCAAATGTCTTTATTTTCACCTGATCCTCCCGCTATCGCGGGAACGATGGAAACCTGGTCCCCGGGCTTGACGGCCGTGGCTTCCCCTTGCAGGAAACGGATGTCTTCTTCGTTCAGGTAAATGTTCACGAATCGGCGGATTTTGCCGTTTTCGTCGCAAAGGCGGTCCTTCAACCCGTTGTAATTCTTCCCCAAGTTGTTGATCAGGTCGGAAATGGTGGCCCCTTCGGCATCGACCTCCGCCTGGTTGTTGGTGAGGTTCCTCAAAGGGGTTGGAATGAGAACTTTCACAGCCATGGAAATTCCTCCTGAAACCAGTATTAAACCTGGATTATGACGAAAGCCCCCCTTGATTTCCAGGGGAAAACATTGGAAAGCCGCTGCGGCTAGTTTCCTGCCAAGCTACCGGAATAAACCCGTCTCCGTCGTGGACAAGGACCGATCCATAACTTGCCAATTTCTCACTTCAAAAGTGGAAACTCTGTCACCCTCAGGCGTGTGGAGCCGTAAGGCACGAGCGTCAAGTCTTCCTCGGGCTCGGCGCTTTCCACCGGGCTTGGGGGTGGGGGCTCGGCGGCTCCGGTGGCGAAGGCCCAATCGTCCAAACGCCTTCCTTTCACGGTTACCTTGAGGGGTGCTCCTTCCAATGTGAAGGGATCCCCTTGTAAAGTCCCATCCTGAAGGGTTAAGAATTTTTCGGGGTTCCCTGGGTTAAGCGCCAAAGCGTAATTCCAAGGGCTGTCGGGTACTACAAAATAATCATTTTTGTGCTCACCCTTTGGTTGAAAGAAAAAAGGCCGGGCGGGTTTCCATATTTCCTTCAACCCCAGGCTGAATACCAGTGGCCCCCGCTCCACGCTCACTGCGTCATGAAACCACCTTTGAACCTTGAAGGTCATGGGGAGGTGAAGCTGGAGGGTCTCGGTCCCGTTCCATTTGCGCAAGACCTTTTGAAAACTCCCAGTGTCCGGTTTTTGGGAGCTCCCGTCGGGCAAGGTCAAGGTCGCTCCTTGTGCCCACTCGGGGATGCGCAAATAAAGCGGGAATTCCAAAGGATTTTGCGTCGTCACCTTAAAGGTCAATTCTTCGCTAAAAGGATAATCGGTGGTTAATTCCACCTTCACCGTCTGGCCGGATATCTGGGTTTCCACCGACGAGGGGGCATAAACCACGGCTGCAAGGCCCCCATCGGGGGTTGCCATCCACAAATGAGAGGTAAATTTGGGCCATCCTTGGTGGAAATTGGCTGTGCAACAGCCGTATTGGGGCTCCAAGCCGAAGAGGTTGGCCTCCCCCCGGTTGGTGGTGTAAACCGGGCGTGGCACGTAAACGCAGGCCACCTGGTTGGCTTGTTCGTCATATTGGTGTTCCCAATAATCCGCCGAACAGGCGGCCGGGAGGGCGTTGAAGGCTATCTTTTCCAGGCGGTCCGCGTCCTCCACATCCCCCAAAACGGCTAAATCCGTTTCCAACGAATACATAGTTTCAACGATGGTGCAAAGTTCCGTGCCCTGGGAGGGATTCCGTCCCGCCAGGCACTCGTCCGCGCTGAAAAGCCCGTTCGCCTCCCCGTGGTAACGGTCCAGTTCCCGGAGGGCTTCCAAGGAAAGCTTTTTGTATTTTTCATCGCCGGTCAGTCGGAAAAGAAGAGCCGCCACCTTGAGTCCCATGGCGTTGTTCACCCCATGGGTGTACCAGTTCCATACCGGGGTCTTATCCTTCATGGGCAGGTCGGAGAAGTATTTGGGCCAATTGTAGCCCTGGTTCGCGGCCTTGACGGCCAGGTCCAAAAGCCAGGGTTCATGGGTTCGGTCGTAAAGCCAAAATAGGCTGACCAGGAAATCCCCCCATCGGAAATAATTCCAGCTGAAAAGCGGTCTCTGGTTCAGTTGGTTGTCAAGGCACCAGAGGTCCTTTTCCATGGCTGGGATCACCCGGGGATCGCCCGTGGCCTCCTCGTATTGGGCTAGGACTTTCAGGATGATGAACTGGGGCCAGGGGTCGCGTGGATCGGGTCCGGGAGAACCGGGCGGAGCGCCGGTTGGAGGCGGACTTTGCTCCGGTCCCAGCCAGCCGTCCGAAAGTTGGTGCGATAGGATATAGTCCATCCACCGTTTGGCTTTGCGCTGGAGTCGCTTATCCCCGGTTTGGTAGGCCAGTGGCACCAAACCATCAAGCCAATAGGGGGCCCTCTCCCAACCCTCGGCATGTCCTCCGATCCAACCGCTGTTTTCCACGTCCGGCCAAAACTCGTCTAAGTGCCCGGTCAGTCCTGCCGCCTGCAATTGGAGTTGCCCCAAGAGCCATCCTTCAGGTTTGACGCTGCCCAATGGTAGGGTTTGAAAAGCCGGAGTTTCGAGGCTGGCGGGCCGGTTCCGCCTCTTTTCCCCTTGAATCCTCAGATAAACCGAGACAAGCAGTATGGATAGAACCAGTACCGTAAGCGCAAACAAAGTTTTAGTCGCGAACCGTTTCCGCGGTTGATTGTCTTCTAGATGGTTTTCCGGCATAGGGTCATTCTAGGGCCAAAGAATCCGAAAAGAAAATTTTTGGCGGAAAACAAATTCCCTAGCATCCTGCAAGTAAACGGTTTTACCCAGGGTCACAGCGTTGATATTTAAAGCGGCCCCATTTAAAGTGATGGAACACTTAGACAATCTTGTCACGCTCTCAACTTCAGCTGAAGGGTCGGGGGTAGAAAACCGAAAGGGGAACTAGGGGGCCAGCCTTCGGGACCCGCTTTGGACCCCTAATTACTAATCCTTCATTGGTTTTTTCTGTGCAAAAGTAAACTTATAAGAGAGGCCGTATGACACCTTATATCGACGCCTCGAACTCCGACCAGCGCTTCTTAAAAAAAGTTGGCAGAAAGATCGGGGAAATCCGCGCCCAAAAAGGCTACACCCAGTTCCAATTGGCGGAGCAGGCCGGCGTCTCCATCCAAATGGTCCAATACTGGGAGTCAGGCCGTAATATCACACTGAAGACCCTTTATAACCTCGGTTTTCAACTGGACTGCCCAGTAGAGAATTTCCTAAAACAGCCCCGTAACTTGACGGCCCAAAGAGGCAGGCCACGTCTTAAAGCTTCAAAGACGATCAAACCGAAAGCTCGCATGGAAAGGGCTCCTCGGTAGTCTCTTTTCCGGTAAACCTCTGAAAATCCTTTTCCCTAAGCTAATGCCCTTAAACCGTTTTAAATTAGTCCAAGTTAAAGAAAAAAACAGGTTGTGCGAGCTTTTTTGACCAATTTTTTCTTTTCTACGGATTGGAGGGCGGCTTGGAATGGAAAGTTGAATGGCTCCAAGTCCAATAACCCGTCCAGCCGAGGCTCAAGAGGGAAAGGAGGATAGCCAAAATTGGAAGAAAAACCGTTGAAAAATTGTTGGAAGCCCAGGGGCTATCTTTCCTGATTTTGGAGATAAACTTACGGAGGTCCGGGTTGTCAGGATGCAACTGGAGGCTTTTCTCCATGGCCAGCACAGCCTCGGTCCGGTTGGCATCCTGGTAATAAGCCTCACCTAGGAATTGGTAGGCCTGCCAGTAATCAGGCCTCTCGTCCACCGCCGCGTGGAAATACTGAATAGCCTTGTCATAGTCCCGGTTTTTAAATAAATCCATGCCGGCATTGTAATAATCTTCTGGCGCAACCGCCCAGACCCTCCCGGAGACCCATAGCACCGCGAGCCCCAAAAATAGTTTTTTCATGGGTTCAGGCCGGGACCAGTTGGGTGGCTTCAAAGGCGGCGAGATTGGGCTGGATGACCTTTACTTCCCTTAAATGGCCCGTCACCGCTTCCTGGGTTTTCAAGCCTGTTCCGGTCACGTAAGCCACAGTCACCGCATCCGGATCCAAGGCCCCTGATTCGGCCAGTTTTTTCAGGCATCCGATCGTGACACCCCCAGCGGTTTCCGCGAAAATGCCTTCGGTGCGGGCTAGCAGTTTGATGCCTTCCACAATTTCCTCGTCTGTGACCATCTCAGCCCCACCATTGGAATCGGCGATGGTTCTCAGGGCGTAAAAACCATCGGCGGGATTGCCGATAGCCAGGGACTTGGCGATGGTATTGGGTTTGACCGGCCGGAAAGTGTCAGTCTTGGCCTTATAAGCGGTGGTTACCGGCGAACAGCCGACGGCTTGGGCGCCAAAAACCCTCATGGGTTTGTTTTCAATGAGGCCCACCTTAATGAATTCCTGTGTCCCTTTCCAAATCTTGGTTAAAAGAGAGCCGGAAGCCACGGGAACGACGACTTGATCCGGGGCTTTCCAGCCCAACTGCTCTGCGGTCTCGAACCCGAGGGTCTTGGAGCCCTCGGCATAATAGGGCCTCATGTTGATGTTCACGAAGGCCCATTTGTATTTTCCCGCGATTTCGCTGCAAAGGCGGTTGACGTCGTCGTAATTGCCGTTGACTCCAATGAGGTTCGGATCGTAGATGAGCGATGCCGTCACTTTGCTGGGTTCCAGGTTGGAGGGGATGAATACAAAGCGTTTCATTTTGCCCTTGGCCCCGTAGGCCGAAACCGCGTTGGCGAGGTTGCCGGTGGAAGCGCAGGCGAGGGTGTCAAAGCCCAATTCCAGGGCTCGGGTGGAGGCCACAGCCACCACGCGGTCCTTGAAGGAATGAGTGGGATTGGCACAATCGTTCTTCACGTAAAGCTTGGACAGCCCCAGTTCCTCACCCAGCCGCTCGGCCTTGAGAAGGGGGGTATAGCCCTCCTCGAGGGTGTTGTAACGAGTGCCTTCCACAGGCAGAAATTCCCGATAGCGCCAGATATTCAGCGGGCGCGAGGCGATCTTTTGACGGGAAATGTCCTTCTTGATATTGTCGTAATCATAGGCCGCTTCCAAAGGTCCAAAGCAGAACTCACAGACGTACTTGGCCGTTTTTTCGTATTCTTGGCCGCATTCGCGGCATTTCAAAGCCTTGACGTAGCTCATATGTCTCTCGTCTCCTAAGCGGACCTCGCATAGGTCCTAAGCCGCCCTGCTTCTTTCGGATGTCGTCCAGGTGTTAGGTTCTAGGTGTCAGCTAAAACCTGACGCCTGCACCTAAAATCTGTGCCAATAAAAAAGGCCACCATCCCGAGATGGAAGCCTTTAAGGTTTGGATTTCCATCTCTCATCTTTCCCCGGATCGTCGTTTCTTTCCGGAGCAGGATTTGGCACCTGACGACCCTTTACGGTCCGGTTGCCGTGGCATCAACGGGCCTGTCCCTCCGCCACTCGCGATAAGAGCGCTAACTAAATTGTTGAATGAATGTTACTCAGCCTGCTTGCCCCTGTCAAGTATGAGCTGGTTGTCAGCATCGGTCCTTAGCAGCGGCTTAAAACCAATGGAGGTAGGACTTGCTGACAATTGAGGATTAGCGACGGATGACTGCCTTCAGTCCGCAGCCACCTCGATTTTGAGGATTTCGTATTGTAACAGACCCGCCGGAACCTGGATGTCCGCTTTGTCCCCGATTTTTTTGCCGATAAGCCCACGCGCAATGGGGGTACGGATGGAAATCTTATTTTGGGCAAAATCGGCTTCTGCCTCTCCCACGAGACGGTAGATCTCCTCCTTTTTGGTTTTAAGGTCCTTGACAGTCACCACGCAGCCAATGGAAACGTGCTCTCCGGTGATGTTCTCGTCCTCTAGGATGCGGGCGCGCGCCAGCTTGTCCTCCAGCTCGCGGATGCGCGCCTCCAAGAGGCCCTGTTCCTGCTTCGCTGCGTCGTACTCCGCGTTTTCCTTCAAATCCCCGTGGGCCCTCGCTTCCTCCAAGGCTTTCGCCACCTGGGGTCTGCGGACCGTTTTGAGCTTGTTAAGCTCGTCTTGCAGTTTATCCCGGGTGGCCCGGGACACAAGGAAATCGGACATAGAACTCTCCGAAAGTTTTGAGTATTGAGTTATTGAAAAATATCACTAACTTAAGACTCAAGAACTTAAAACTCAAACCTCATAGCTTTATCAAGGTTTTACATTCTTCTGACACTTTTGGCACAACCCATACAACTGCATTCGGTGGGAAGTGATCTTAAAACCATGTTTCCGGCTGACCTGCTCCTGTAGCTCCTCGATTCGGGGATTTAAAAACTCAATATAGGTGCCGCACTGGGTACAGATCATATGGTCGTGGTGGCGCCGGTTGAACTCCGGCTCATATTTTATCCGGCCATCCCCGAAATCCAACTCCCGAGCTAACCCGCACTGGGTCAGGTGCTTCAGGGTGCGGTAAACTGTGGCGAAACCAACGTGGGGCTGTTTTTCCCTTGCTTTCTGGTAAAGTTCCTCCGCCGAGACATGTCCCCCCTGGGACAGGAAGGCTTCTAAAATCAATTCCCGCTGGGATGTCAGTTTGAGGTCTTTTCCCTTCAGGTATTGGCTAAAAACCTCGTATTCCCTCTCCCTCCTTTTGTCTTTAATGGCGTTTTTCATAAGGTTTCCCTCACGGCACGCTTGCCTCGGCGAAGGTTCGGTTGGTTTTGGAAATTTCAGTTCAACATGACTGGCATTAAAACATTAGAACGGACCACGTGCTGGAAAGCCCCTACGATATTTTCTGTCGCGTCGCTCAAAGTTTGGAGGTAATCCTCCTCCACGTCCCGCCCATCCACCAAAAAGGACGTTTTTAAGAGCACCGAAAGCTGACCCTTGATCACCTTGGAAACACGAAGCATTTCATTCCGAAAATAATCCGGATGGTCCTTGCGCACCCGTTTTACCGTACGTGGTTTGGAATACTTCTTCTGGTGAACGGCGATTGAGGCAATCATCTGTGCCAAGTTGTTTTCTAGCATGGCTCGGTCCACATGTTGGCCGTGTACCAGTCTTTCAATCACCACTTCCAGGTATGAAACATGGGAAAAAAGTTCACGGTAAAGTTCGAGGAAATCTTCCCGTGCGTCGGAGTCCTGCGATGGAACCATGGTATCCCCCGGCCCTCGTTTTCGGAATTATACCTCTTTCCCTCCACCAATCAAAGCACGACTCACGAATAATGCTCAATGGGAAATGAACAATGGAAAATGTCAGCAAGTTTTTCTCCGGTTTTGCCGGAGAAAAAATCCTCTATTATCGTTATGGAAATCACTCGGCTAAAAGTTTTTCAATGGCGCCGGTGAAATCCGACTCCGGGTGGACTCCCACAAAAGCAAGGGCAATCCTACCCGACTTATCGATAAAGAACGTAGCTGGAATCGGGTTGATCCCGTAAGACTTCAACGTGTCCATATTGGCTAGGCCGACGGGGTATTGGATATCGAAATTGGAAATAAACTTGTTAAAGTAATCATCGGGTTGGCCATCGTTGGCCTCCACTGAAAGGCCCCAAAGCTCCAATCCCTTGAGATGATAGGTATCGTACATCTTCACGAGGGTGGGGATCTCCATCCGGCAGGGGCCGCACCAGGTGGCCCAGAAATCCAGCACGACGACTTTTCCCCTGACCTGGGATAAAGTCAGGCTAGCGGAAGAGTTTAAAAACCGGGCGTTGATCTCCGAGGCTGGCTGACGTTGGGCCGGTGGGATGATGTCCACATTGTTCACTTTCCCGCACCCCGTCAGGAACAAAGGAACTAAAATCACCGGTAAAAATACGCGCTTCATTTTATAGTCCTTGAACGAATAGAGGTGGGTTGGAGGTGTGATCGTTACTGCCAACTTTCACCTGGGAACGCCAACCGCCTTCAGAAGAAGCCCATGTATTGGACACGTATAATCCTCGAGAACAAGTCTGGCCGGTTGATGTCCCTAAAGTCAACTCCCACCCTTAAAGGCTTGTCCACGTTGAACAACACGTTGGCGTTGAACTGCCAGTAGTCGCTTAAAAGTTTATCCATCTCCAGGTTGAACATCAGCGGTTGCGCCACGGCAAAGGATGTGCCGAAAAAGGCCCCCAAATCCTCGTTGGAATCGAAATTGTCCAAGGTGACCACATTAAAGCCGGCGTGAATCTGTAAATAACCCGCTTCCTTAAACTCGTGGCTTACCACAGAATAAAACCCTTTTTGGGTGCCGGGGAAAAAAACACCGTTTGTTTGCGTCCCATAGCCACGGTTGTCCCAGCCCACGGCCAAAGCCACGGGTGATATTTTCTCGTCCAAAACCTTGAATTTGAGGCCGATTCCGGGAGTCTGGACCTGGATGGTTCCCTGCCCGACCACATTGGTGGCGTTGACCGAAAAGCCGAACATGAAGAAATCTTCGAATCCAACGTTGCCCCGGACAAAGAGCCCCCCATTCTCATACATGCGGGTGACCAAGTCATAACCGCCGTGCATCAGGAGGTAAGCGGTGGGGGCTTCTACCATTTCGTAATTGGTCGGAGAGGTTGCAACCTCATCGCTGGCCCCGATCGCTGAAACCGGCATGAGGAAAAGAAGGATAAGGGTGGATAGATTAGGTTTAACGAGAACCTCCGAATTGGTTTTATTTTAAGTCTAAAGAAGCCCCTGTCAACTCAGGTTGTCTTTAATATTTTTCCACGAAAATTTTTTCGACTTTGGGGATTGTCCGTCCCAGGAATCTTTGGGCTTGTTCCTTGAACTTACTCGAAAGGTCGCTGACGTAGTACTGGCAGCCTCCCTGCCCGTTCATGGGAACCCCATGCATCTCCAGGTCATGGTGAAGGCTCTTGGCGGTTTCCTCCGCCGAATCGACGATTTTCACTTTTTTCCCCGCGACCCGGGCGAGAACCTTCTTCAAAAGCGGGTAATGGGTGCAGCCCAAGACCAAAGTGTCGATTTTGGCCTTTAAGAGCGGCTGAAGGTATTCTCGCGCAACAGCTTCGGTAACCGGACCCTTGAGCTTGCCTTCCTCTGCAAGCGGCACAAATAACGGGCAGGCCTTGGAATAAACCTTGGCCTTCGGAAAGATTTTATGGATGGCCCGGACGTAGGCCCCCGAAGCAACAGTTCCTTCCGTACCAATGACGCCGATGCGGCCGTTGCGTGTCACCGACACCGCCGCGTAGGCTCCCGGCTCGATCACTCCCAGGATGGGAATGGGAAATTCCCGCCTGGCCGTTTCCAGGGCCCACGCCGAAGACGTGTTACAGGCGACCACCACGCACTTCACTTTTTTCTCTTTGCGGAAAAACCGGATGACCTGACGGGCGTAACGAACGATAGTTTCAGGGCTTTTGGTGCCGTAAGGGATGCGGGCCGTATCGCCGAAATAAATCAGCTTTTCGCCGGGCAGTTCCTTCTGGATAGCTTTGACGACCGTCAACCCCCCAAGGCCGGAATCGAAAACACCAATAGGATGGTTTTTCAATGCCTGCCCCGTTTGGAGGGGTTCTTGGAGCCGCTGTCTTTTAACAACTTGTAATCTATGGAATCCACCAGGGCGTCCCAGGAAGCTTCGATTATGTTTTCCGAAACGCCGACCGTGCCCCAGGCGTCTTTTTTATCCCGGCTTTCGATCAAAACACGCACCTTGGCCGCTGTTCCCTCCTTGGCGTCCAGGACACGGACCTTGAAGTCGGTGAGGCGGACTTCGCTAAGCGAAGGATAAAACTTGGTCAGGGCCTTGCGGAGGGCCTGGTCGAGGGCGTTGACCGGGCCGTCACCCTCCCCCACGGTATTCTCCAAAATACCGTTCACCTTGACCTTGATTGTGGCTTCCGAGACCAGCTTGTCATCGCCCCTGTTTTCCACGATCACCCGGAAACTGACCAAATCGAAGAAGCTCTTGTGTTTGCCCAACGCTTTTTTCAGGAGGATCTCAAAGGAAGCCTCGGCCCCCTCGAATTGGTAGCCCTCGCTTTCCATTTTTTTCACTTCGTCGATGATGGCATGTGTTTCCGGAGTATCCTTCCCCAGCTTGATACTATGGGTCCCCGCCTGATGTAGAACGCCCGCGCGGCCCGCCTGGTCGGAAAGGACCAGCTTTCGCTGGTTCCCCACTTCGGCTGGGTCCACATGCTCATATGCCTTATTGGATTTGCGCATCGCGTCAATATGCATCCCGCCCTTGTGGGTGAAGGCGTTCTTGCCCACGTAGGGCGCGTTGGGTTGTGGAGATAAATTGAGGATTTCATCCACGCGGTGGGAAACTTCCATGAGCTTTTCCAGCTTTATGGGCTTCACGAAGGAATAATCCGTCTTCAAGGCCAAGTTGGCGATCAAGGAAGTCAAATTGGTATTCCCCACCCGTTCCCCATAGCCGTTCATGCAGCCCTGAACCTGGGTAGCGCCGGCCGAAAGGGCGGCCAAGCTGTTGGCCACCGCCAGGTCCGAGTCGTTATGGCAATGGATGCCGATCGCGGCCTGGGGAAAGCGCTGGTGGACGCAGGTGACTACCGCTTCGATTTCCTCGGGCAGGGAGCCCCCATTGGTATCGCAAAGAACCAGGTAATCGGACCCGCCCTCCAGCGCGGATTCCAGGCATTTCAGTGAAAACTCTGGATTGGCTTTATACCCGTCGAAAAAATGCTCCGCGTCAAAGAAGACTTCGTCAGTCTTGGACTTGAGGAACTTCAACGTGTCATAGATGATCTCGAGGTTTTGTTCGAGGGAAATTCCGAGGGCCTTGGTCACATGGAAATCCCACGTCTTCCCCACCACCGTGATGGTGGAAACGTCGGACTTCACCAGGTTTAGGAGGTTCGTATCCTCATAGGCCTTGTGCTTGGCCCGGCGGGTCATGCCGAAAGCCGAAAGGCGAGCCTTGAGTTTTAGCTTTTTCACCCTTTTGAAGAACTCCGTGTCCTTGGGATTGGCCCCGGGCCAGCCCCCCTCCAGATAGTGGAGGCCCAGGTCATCCAGGGCCTGGGCAAGCGCCAGCTTGTCCTCGACCGACAGGTTTATGCCTTGGGTCTGGGGGCCTTCACGCAGCAGCGCGTCGTATAGGACTACTTTCTGATCACCCACTTCTGCACCTTCTAAGTCTTGAGTGTTGAGTTCATGTAATTTTCCGGCCAAGGTTCGGTCGGAAGATCTCAACCATTCAAAATTTTCTTTCAGCCACGTACTCCCACAACTTTTTTACCCAGGTTGAACTTCTTGTGGATTGCCGCCACAGCCTTGGCCACATCTTTTTCGTCAATTACCACTGAAATCTTGATCTCCGAGGTGGAGATCATCTCAATGTTTACGCCCGCTTCCGCCAGCGCCGTAAACATGTTGGCAGCCACGCCGGAGTGGGACCGCATGCCCACTCCTACCACCGAAACCTTGGCGATACCCTCGTCCGAAAGAATGCCGGCGGGCTTCAAGACCTTGGAAGCCTCTGAAACCACCTTCATGGCCTTCTTGAATTCAGACTTGTCCACGGTGAAGGAAACGTCCGAATGGCCTTTTTCCCCAATGTTTTGGATGATCATGTCCACGTTGATTCCGGCCCTCCCCAGCTTGGAGAAGAGGATGGAGGCGATACCGGGCCTGTCAGGGACTCCCCGGACCGTGATCTTGGCCTCATTTTTATTATAGGTCACCCCGCTGATAACCACCTTTTCCATGGCTTTAGTTTCCTGCATGACGATTGTCCCTTCCTTTTCGTTGAATGTCGGCCTCACGTGGATCTTGATGCCGAAATTTTTAGCGAATTCGACCGAACGGGCATTCAAAACCTGGGCCCCTGCGCTGGCCATCTCCAACATTTCATCATAGCTGATAAACGAAATTTTCTTGGCGTCTTTCACGACAGAGGGATTGGCCGTGAAAACCCCGTCCACGTCCTTGTAGAACTCGCAAACGTCCGCCTTCAAGGCCGCGGCAATGGCCACAGCTGTCAAGTCGCTTCCGCCCCGGCCCAGGGTCGTGATTTCATGTTCCTTGTTCTCTCCCTGGAATCCTGCCACGATCACCACCTTTCCCAAGTTAAGGGCGGATCGGATCTTTGAATCGCCCACCTTCACAATCCTGGCCTTGGTATGGACGTCGTCGGTCACGATCCCAACTTGGGGCCCCGTGAAGGAAATGGCGTCGCAACCAAGACTTTTGAGGGCAATAGAAAGGAGAGCGATGGACTGTTGTTCCCCCGTTGCCAAAAGGACGTCCAGCTCCCTCTCGTCGGGTGAATCGGTTATATGGTGGGCTTTGGCGATGAGCTCATCCGTGGTGTCGCCTGGGGCCGAGACGACCACTACGACCTCATTCCCTTCTTTCCTATTCTTAGCGACGCGTCGGGCGACGGACAACATTTTTTCCGCGTTGGCCACCGACGATCCGCCGTATTTTTGAACGATAAGTGCCACGGTTTCGTCCTCGCTTGGATTCCGATCCTTACAACTTCAAGGCTTTCAAAATATCAACCATATCCGGTTTGATAACCGTGGGCTTAGTGCTTCTCATCACCGCCGCATCCGGGTCCTTGAGTCCATGCCCGGTAAGGGTGCAGACGATCCGCCTTTCGCCGTCGATGAAGTATCCCTCCTTGTTTTTCTTGATGACCCCAGCCAAGGAGGCGGCGGAAGCGGGTTCGCAGAAAATACCTTCCATTGAAGCCAGCATCTCGTAGGCTTCCAGGATTTCCTCGTCTGTGACAGCCTCGATTAGGCCCCGGGACTCGTCCCGGGCGGCTTCCGCACTTTTCCAGGAAAAAGGATTCCCGATCTTGATGGCGGTGGCAATGGTCTGAGGATTCTCTACTATTTTTTTGTTGACGATCGGAGCCGCGCCAGCGGCCTGAAAGCCGCACATACGTGGAAATCTCGTGGACTTACCCAACTGCTTGTATTCCTTGTAACCCCTCCAATAAGCCGTGATATTTCCAGCGTTACCAACGGGGATGGCGTGGTATTCAGGCGCGTCACCGATGGTGTCCACAATCTCAAAGGCCGCGGTTTTCTGTCCCTCGATGCGGTAAGGGTTATTGGAATTCACCATGGTGATAGGATGCTTGTCCGCTAATTGCCGGGTCAGGGCCAGGGCCTGGTCAAAGCTACCTTCCACCGCCAGCACCTTGGCACCGTAGATCATGGATTGGGCCAATTTCCCCAACGCGATGGAGCCATGGGGCAGGAGCACAGCACAAGAAATGCCTGCATGGGCCGAATAGGCCGCCGCAGAGGCCGATGTGTTGCCCGTGGAGGCACAAATAACCGCCTTGGAACCTTCTTCCACAGCCTTGGAAATAGCCATGGTCATGCCCCGGTCCTTGAAGGAACAGGTGGGGTTCAACCCCTCAAACTTGAAAAAGACTTTGACGCCATTCCCAAGTTTTCGGGAGATGCGGGGGCCATAGAGCAACGGCGTATCACCCTCCTTGAGGGTAATAACGGGTGTTTTTTCGGTGACCGACAGGTAGGCCCGGTATTCCTCGATCAAACCTTTCCAATAAGCCATTTCAACATCTCCAAAATTTAGTTCGCAATTAGCAACACACGGTTCACAGGCACTGGTTAAGTCTTTAAAATCTTGCTATCAACTGCGAATCGTTAACCGCGAACTAATGTTATTCTCCGCGATCCATACGGATAAGAAGCGTTTCCTCTTGGATAAAGGGAAGGCCGTTGATCTTCTTGAGGGCTTCTTGAACGTTCTTCTCGAGGGCTTCATAGGTGACGATGACAACCGGCACCTTATCGCCCTTTTTCTGTTCCTTTTGGATGACGGAGGCGATGGAAATCTGGTGCTCACCCAGGATACGGGCGATGGCCGAAAGGACCCCTACCTGATCCAGGACTGAGAATTTCAAGTAATAACGGGACTTGATGTCGCCGATTTTCCGGATGCGCTTGATCTGCGGGTTATCCGAAAGAAACCAGCAGTTGGAAATCTCGCCCGCCACATTGTCGCTCACGCTGCGGCACACGTAAATGAGGTCGCTCATCACCGCAGAGGCGGTGGGCTTGTTGCCAGCCCCCAGGCCGTAGTACATGGTGGTGCCCACGAAGTCACCGGTCACCAGAACGCCGTTATATTCCCCGTCCACCTTGGCCAAAAGGTGTTCCTGGGGGATAAGGGTCGGGTGTACGCGCACTTCCAGTTCATCGCCTTCTACCTCCGCGATGGCAAAAAGTTTAACCACCCGGCCGAACTCTTCTTTGGCGAATTCGATGTCCTGCAGGGTGATGCGCTCGATTCCCTCCACATAAATGTCCTCCACCTTGACCCGCTTGGAAAATGCCAAGGAGGCCAGGATGGCCAGCTTGTGGGCCGCATCCATTCCATTGATGTCAAGGGTAGGGTCGGCCTCGGCCAAGCCTTTCTTCTGGGCCATCTGAAGAGCTTCCTTGAAGCTCTTCTTTTCCTCGGTCATCTTTTGCAGGATGAAGTTGGTGGTGCCGTTCACGATGCCATAGATAGAGGTGATGTTGTTGGGGGCCAGGCCGTCGTTGATGGCCTGGATGACCGGAATGCCGCCGCAGACCGCGGCCTCGAAATAGATGTCCACCTTATTCTGACGTGCGGTGGCGATGATCTCGTCCCAATGCACCGAAAGCACGGCCTTGTTGGCGGTAACGATATGTTTGCCCTTCTTCATGGCTTCGAGAAGGTAGGTCCTGGCGGGCTCGTACCCCCCCATCAACTCCAGTACCACGTCAATGTCTTCGTCGTTAAGGATGTCCTCGTATTTGTCCGTCAGCATACCTTCGGGGACAGCAACTTCCCGCTGTTTGGTCAAGTCCTTGACGGCGATTTTCTTGATCCGGATCTGGGCGCCGACCTTGGCTTCGATGAGGGTCCGGTTCTTTTCCAGCAAGCGGTAAACCCCCTGGCCCACGTTGCCGAAACCGATCATCCCAATGTTAACGATGGATTTTCCTTCAGCCATTGTGGTCTCCATGCCTTAAGCCTAAATAGCAAAACGCCCCGGGCTTGTTAAAAAGCCGGGGCGTTTGGTGAAAAGGAGCCTTAGATTATAAGAAAACAGGGGTCAATTCAAGGAAAAGCCCGGTTAAACCGCCTCCCTGATGCGCTTCAAGCCTTCTAGGATGACCTTCTCGCTGGTGGCATAGGACATACGCATAAAACCTTCCGCGCCAAAAGCGATGCCTGGCGTCAGGGCCACCTTGGCTTTGTCGAGAAGGAACTCCGAAAGCTGCATAGAGTTGGAACGACCGGCCTTGAAAAGCCCAGTCACATTGGGAAACACATAAAAAGCGCCAGCCGGTTTGAGGCATTTGATACCCGAGATGGCGTTCAAACCGTCCACAATCAGATCACGGCGTTTTTGGAACGCTGACACCATTTTCTGGATTTCCGAATCCGGCAGGGCCAGGGCCGCCACGCCTGCTTTTTGGACGATAGAAGTTGGATTGGAGGTGGACTGCCCCTGCAGGTCGGCGACGGCCTTCATCACATTGCCCGGACCCGCCGCGTAACCCAAACGCCATCCCGTCATGGCATAGGCCTTGGACATGCCGTTGACCAGGATGGTCTGGGCTGCCATTTCCTTGGAAAGGGACGGGAAACAGACGTGTTCTTCCCCATAAACCAGTTTGGCATAAATCTCGTCCGAAACTACCGTGAACTTGTGCTTCAGGGCAAGTTCAGCGATGCCCTCCATGGCCTTGCGTCCCACCACCGCGCCCGTAGGGTTGCTGGGGGAATTAAGGATGAGAACCTTGGTTTTAGGAGTGATCTTGGCTTTAAGGGCCTGGGGCGTCAGTTTGAACTCGTCAGCTTCGGAGCATTCGACAAAAACCGGAATGCCGCCGGCCAGTTTGATCTGTTCCGGGTAGCTCACCCAATAAGGCGCAGGGATAAGGACTTCATCACCCGGGTTGACGATGGCCATGAAGATGTTATAGAGGGAATGCTTGGCTCCACAGGAAACGACGATATCCCCCGGCTCGTAACGAACTTTGTATTCCCGGTCCAGGTACTGGACGACGGCCTTGCGCAGTTCCAGTGTTCCGGGGACGGGTGTGTATTTATGAAAGCCGGCGTCAATGGCCTTCTTTGCCGCCTCGCAGATGGGTTCGGGAGTGTTGAAATCTGGCTCGCCGGCCCCGAAATTGAGGACATCCACGCCCTCTTCCTGGAGCTTCTTGGCCTTAGCGTCAATAGCTAGTGTCATGGATGGCGACACTTGTTTCATTCGTTCAGAAATATCCATAGAACCCTCGCTTAAGGTTTTAAGAAAACAATTTTTTCATGTTCCTCAAGGCCTGCCGGATGCGGTCCTTGTTCTCCACCAGGGCCATGCGGATATAGCCTTCTCCCAGAACCCCGAAACCAGAACCCGGCGACACCGCCACCGCAGCCTCCTTCAGCAGCATCATGGAAAAATCCATGGAACTCATCTTGGAGTATTTATTGGGTATCTTGGCCCAAAGATACATGGCGGCCTTAGGTTTTTCCACGGGCCATCCCATCCGGTTCATACCATCCGCCATAATGTCACGGCGTTCTTGGTAAATGGCGGCCAGTTTCCTCAAATTCTCCTCCGGGCTATCCAGGGCGGTAATGGCTGCCACCTGGATGGGAGTGAAGATGCCGTAGTCCATGTAGCTCTTGATTTTGGCCAAGGATGCGATGACCTTCGGATTACCCGCCGCGAACCCGATGCGCCAACCAGCCATGTTGTAAGACTTGGAAAGGGTGAAGACCTCCACACCCACGTCCTTGGCCCCTGGCGTGGCCAGGAAGCTGGGGGACTTGTACCCGTCGAACACGATGTCCGCATAGGCTAGGTCGTGCGCCACCAGCACCTGGTTCTTCTTGGCCCACTTGACGATTTCCTTGAAAAACTCCGGCTCCACGGAGATGGTCGTCGGGTTGTGGGGGAAGTTGATGATGAGGATCTTTGGCTTGGGCCGGGACTTGGCATAGGCCTTGGCCAGGTTCCGCAGGAAGGCCTCGGGCCCCTGCAGGATGGGGATAGTCACCAAGGCTCCGCCCGCGATGATGACGCTGTAATGGTGGATGGGATAGGTGGGCGTCGGGGTCAAAACTTTGTCGCCCCGGTTGATGACCGCCAGGCCCAAGTGGGCCAGGCCCTCCTTGGACCCGATGACCGAAACCGCCTCGGTCTTGGGGTCGATGGAAACCCCGTATTTGCGGTCGTACCAGCGGGCAACCGCCCTCAAGAAGGCCGGGATGCCCTTGGAGGTGGAATAGCGGTGGGATTTCTTGTCCCGGACCACCTCGATGAGCTTTTCCACCACGGGCTGGGGTGTAGGGTTGTCAGGGTTTCCCATACCGAAGTCGATGACGTCTTCCCCCTTATGGCGTGCGGCCAGCTTTTCCGCGTTCAGACGCGCGAAAAGGTAGGGGGGAAACTTTTTAATGAGGTTGGATTCGGTTTGGATTGGCATTTTTACTCCAAAGTGGGTCGACAGCCGACAATCCACGTCAAGAGCTTCCGACTTTCGACCGCCGACTAGATTCTGATTTTAGGGATGCTCGCGAAACGGTGATATTCAACCGCTCTCTTTTTGAGCTTGGCTTTGTTCAACGCCGCGATGGTTTTGGTTCCGAAACCCTGCACCGTATAGGAAGCCACCAGGTTGCCCGCGATCACCGCTTGTTTGAGCACTTCCGGGGTTAATTGGCCGTACTTGGCCACATAGCCGATAAAGGCTCCCGCGAAGGTGTCCCCGGCTCCGGTCGGGTCTACCACATAGTCCAAAGGCACGGCCGGGGAAAGGAAGGTCCAACCCGGGCCGAAAAGCATGGCGCCGTGTTCCCCCTTCTTCACAATGACGGTCTTGGGGCCCATCTTTTGCAAGGCGCGGGCCCCCTTCATCAGGTGTACCTCACCCGTCAAAAGACGGATTTCCTGGTCGTTCACCACCACCAAGTCGGTTTTCCTCAACACCTTTAAAAGCATGGGTTTGGTGATGTTAATCCAGAGGTCCCGGGTGTCCAAAACCACAAATTGGGGTTTCGTCATCTGCTGAAGGACTTTCATTTGCAGTTCCGGATGGATGGCCGCCAAAAACACAAAAGGAACTTGGCGGGAACGGCCCGTGATGCGCGGATCAAACTTCTCGAAAACACCCAAGTCGATCTTCATCGTATGGGCCACTGCCATGTCGTTTTCGTAATAGCCCTTCCAATAAAAAGTCTTTCCCTTTTCCCGGGTCACCAAATCAGTGTTGATGCCATGGCTCCTCAGCAGGGCCAGGTCCGAATCCTTGAAATCATCCCCAACCACGCCCACCATTTTGACAGGCGCGAATAGCGAAGCCGCCAGGCTGGAATAGGTAGCCGCGCCGCCCAAAACCCGGTCTTTGGAGCCATAGGGTGTTTTCAGGCCGTCATAAGCCACGGAACCGATGATGAGAACTTCGGACATTTCATTGCTCCATTCTTGACGTCATTCCGAGGAGTCACACTGATAAGTTTGATTGGCCACGTAGGAATCCCAGTTTTTTTCGTCCCAACCGACAAGCTGAGATTGCCACGCCAATAAACGCACCGATGGAGCATTGACTCGCAATAACAGCTAAGTCCTTTCCGGGTCAAAAAGGACATACTTCCGGTTGATGCAAACGACGATGAACACCAGCACTGCCAAAAGGGTGTCTCCCGTCAGCTTCAGGACAAGGGGGTTATCCTCGTGTTTATTGCATTGAACCCGCAAGCCGTGGGCCGTTTGGCCGACGAAATAATAGTGCTTGGTGTGGTCATAGGTCAGGGGCTTGAGGAATCCCGCCTGGACCAAGGCGTTTTCATCGATATCCTCAGTGACGGGTTGGGAGGGGTTGGCCGCGTTCCATTGGTCCACGGCCTTTTGGAGTGTTTGAATACGGGCATAACAGTCCAATTCATCGCGTGGGATCAAAATCTGGCGGAGGGCGTAAACCGCGACAAAAGTAACCATCCAACAACCGGCAAAAATCAACAGGCCGTCTTTCCAAGTCAGTTTTTTGGGTTGGGATTCCATTTTTCCCCCGAAAATTCGAGAAAGTATAGCAAGGAACGGAAATCTTGGCTTAAAAACATTTATCCCCGCCCGGTCACCAATACCGGTCGGCGGGTCGCGTAAGAGATGTTCAGCAGGATGCCCACGGCCGCGTAGCTGAACATGAGGGACGATCCGCCGTAACTGATGAAAGGAAGGGTCAATCCGGTCACAGGAAGGAGACCCACGGTCATCCCCACGTTGATGATGATTTGCACCGTGAACATTGACGCCACCCCCAGGGCCAAAAGCGAACCTTCCCTGTCCCGGGCCTTTCGGGAGATCTCAAAGGACCGCTGGATCATGAAGTAATAAAGACCCAGTACGATGGCAGAACCCACAAAACCCCATTCCTCGCCAACGACTGAGAAAATGAAATCCGTATGATGCTCGGGAATGAAGGAAAGCTGGGTTTGGGTGCCCTGCATGTAGCCTTTTCCCGAAATGCCGCCCGAACCGATGGCGATCATGGATTGGATGATGTTGTAACCCGCCCCTAGGGGGTCATCCTGGGGATTGACAAAAACCTCCAGTCTTTCCTTTTGGTAATCCTTCAGCAAATGCCAAACGATGGGACAGGAAGAAAACCCTAGGATAAAAAGCCAGGTAAGCCACTTGACCGGCACCCCACCCACGTACATCAGGATAATGGAAACCGGCACCAGCAAGAGCGCCGACCCCAAATCGGGTTGTTTCAAGATCAAGATCAAGGGAAGCCCCAACATAGCCATCAGGAAAAAAAGCTTGCCCAAATAGAACAACTCCACCGTCTTGCTTCCTATGTACCGGGCTAAGACCAAGAGAACCGAAAGCTTGGCCAGTTCGGACGGCTGGTAGGAAAGGATCCCCAGTTTAATCCAGCGTTTGGCTCCGTTGGTTTCGTCGCCGATCACCAGCACTGCCAGAAGCGAAACAATGGAAACCCAGTAAAAGATGTAGGATGCCTCGATCCAAAAACGGTAGTCGATTTTGGAGAAGAGCCACATCGCGAATAGGGAGATGCAAAACCAGAATAATTGTTTTTTCCAAAGCTGGGAAATATCGCCGTTATGGGAGGTGGCGGAAAAAACCACGAAAAAGCCGATGACGGACAAGGCCAAGACTTCCGAGGCCAAGGGCCAGTCCATGCCTTTCAAGTAGGACTTGATTGCAGCTTTCATTAAAAAATCGCCTCATTTACAAAAGAAATCATTAGGGTTTTCATCAGGGCTTTGCTCCGGGGGTTACGGAGGCGGTGGGGATGGGCGTACCGGAAGGCGTCTCCGAGGCTGGTACGCCCGCGCCGGGCGTGGGGGTTCCCCAGGGGGTCACTTCCTGGCCAAGTTCAACTTCCATCAATCTTTTAGCGATCGGTGCAGCGACGAACCCGCCCTCACCTCCGTTTTCCACCAACACAAGAACCGCTATTTTGGGATCCTCCGCCGGCGCATAGGCCATAAACCAGCCGTCGGTGTCCCCATTGGGGTTCTCGGCGCTTCCGGTTTTCCCGGCCACACGGACGCCTTTCATCCGAGCGTTCTTTCCCGTACCGAAAGGCGAACTGATCACTTTTTCCAACGTGGTCTTGAGGAAAGCCAGGTCCTTGGGCACCAGGTCGACCTCCCGCAAAAATTCGGGTGGAGCCTCAAAAACGGTCCTGCCCGTATTCCGGTCCACGACGCGGTAAAGGAGGTGGGGTGTAAAAATTTTTCCGTCCATGGCCAAACCGCTGATCACATCCAGCATTTGGATGGGGGTGGTCAAAACATAGCCCTGGCCGATGCTCATGTGAATCGTATCGCCTGGAAACCAGGGCATGTGCTGGGTGCTTTCCTTCCAGCGGGGGTTGGGTACCAGTCCCGATGCCTCGCCGTCCAGGTCGATCTGGGTCCGACTGCCCAAGCCGAACTTCCGGGCCATCCGGTAAATTTGGTCCACTTTCACTAAAAGTCCCACCTGATAGAAGAAAATATCGCAAGATTCGATGATGGCCCGTTCAAGGTTGACCCAGCCGTGTCCCGTCGTCTTCGCCCAGCAGCGGTAAGGCCATGTTTTGTACCAGAAAATTCCAGTACACAAGAAAACCTTGTTCAAATCAATCACGTTATCCTCCAAAGCCGCCAAGGTGGTGATAACCTTGAAGATGGAACCGGGTGGATACTGGACCTGAATCGCGCGATTTTCCAGGGGGTGATCCTTGTCCTTGATCAAATCGTTCCAATCCTTGTAAGAAATTCCGCTGACGAAATCATTAGGATCGAAATTGGGATGGCTGACCAGCGCCAGCACCTCCCCACTTTGGGGGTTCGTCACGATGATGGCACCCGCCTGGTTTCCCATAAGATCCTCGGCCAACTGCTGGAGCTTCCAGTCAATCGTCAGTTTGAGTGTTTGCCCCTGGACTGGCTCGCGGTAGGCCAAGGTTCGGCGCTGGACACCCGAGGCGTCCACCTCCACTTCCACCCCGCCGTTTTCGCCCCGAAGGATTTGGTCATAGGTTTTTTCCACTCCTTTTTTCCCGATCAAGTCCCCCTCCTGGTAGCCCCTGTCCTTCAATCGCTCCAGTTCATCCTCGTCGATTTCCCCAATATACCCCAGCACATGGGAAGCCAATTCACCGTGCGGGTAATACCTTTCCGGCTCCATTTGGATGTAAACCCCCGGCAAGTGAACACGATTTTCCTCGATTTTGGCTATCAAATCCGGATCAAGGTGGGATTGAAGGCGGACGGGTTCGAATCTGCGGCGTTGGCGTCGGCTTTCAACCAAATTTTCCAAGGAGGAAAGGGGTTCTTCCAAAATTTGGCTCAACCGGACCAGTGAGGAACTGTAATCCTTCACGTCCGCCGGAACCAGGAACAGCGAATAGGTAGGCACGTTCGTGGCTAAGACTTCGTTATTGCGGTCGGTGATAATGCCCCGGGGGGCCCTCTGGGGGATCAAACGCAGGCTGTTGGTGTCCGAAAGGTTGCGGTAAAAGGGGTAATTAAGGATTTGGAGGTAAAAAAGCTTGATGAAAATACCCGCGAAGGCCAGCGTCACCACGCTGAAAAGGACACCCATTTTTTTCTCAGGGGAGCCGCCGAATTTGCCGCGGGGGAACTTGAAAGCCAACTTACCGCTCCTTCAAAAATCAATTAGAAGTTAGAAATGAGGAGTTTAAAGACACCGCCTTTCATCCCCAGTCAACCCCGGGGATGAAAGGCGGCCCAGACATAAGGCTTGGCAAGCGAAGCCTCGTCTTCGTAGATCTCCACCAAAAAGATCCTAAATGCTTTTAGGCAGTCGCGGGATCAAACCGCCTCTTGCGGAACCGCACCACAAAAAAACAAACCGCAGAAGCGGCCAGGGTGGTCATCCCAAGGGACCTCCAAACAATTCCCCAAGCGTCTCCCGCCGGTGGGGCCGAACCGTCCCATTTCAGCAATATCCAAATTAACAGTTGATGGAAAAGGGCCGCTGCAAACACCAGAAGCGTCTGCGTTAGGACCCTTTCGTGGTAAATATGCCTTTTTAAAAGGCAGGCCGTGATTCCCGTCAATGTTTTGGCGATGGTATTGGGCCCGATCCAACTGGAGGAGAGGAGGTCTTGCAGCAGGCCCGCCAAAAAGCCCCATCCGGCTGCCTTGGGTATATCGGTCCTTAACCCCACCAATACGGTGAAAACAAGCGGCAAGTCCACGCCCCAGGCGGCCACACCCGGCAGTTGTTGGACGAAAAAAAGCGCCAATAGCCAAACGGCTTGAATGGGGATCTTCATTGGTACACATCCACCGGCGGAAGAATAAAAATGTAGTCCAGGGCGGCAAAATCAACCGAGGGCGCCACCTGGATTTCGGTATTCAGACCGTTTTCGGATTCGGTCCTCTTCACCACCGTGCCGATGGCATAACCCTTGGGGAAAATCCCCCCCATCCCCGAGGAAACCAAAACGTCGTCCTTTTGAATGTCCTCGTTCGGGCTGACGTAAGCGTACCGGAGTTGATTGCGCCCCGTTCCTTGCACAATACCGGTTACATTGGACCTCTGGTCGATGCCGGCAACACTGGAGCCGCTGTCCGTCAATAAAAGCACCCTTGAGTTCTTCGAGGTGACTTCCAAAACCCGTCCCACCAACCCCTGCTCGGAAATGACGGGTGAATCCACCTGTACGCCGTCGTCCGATCCCAGGTCCACGACAAAGCTACTGTCCCAGGTACTAGGGTCGTGGGCGATGATGCGGGCGATCTTGGCGGTATGGGGCAGGTGCGCTTTGATCTGCAAAACCTCCTGGAGCCGGGATAATTCGGATTCCACCGATTTGTGATTGGCTAATTCGAGCCGCAAGGACTGGTTTTCCAACTGCAGCCGTTCCACTTCCTGGTGCAGGGTCCTCAATTCGCGCAGGGCGTTCAGGGTATTCTCGGGAAAGGCGATAAGCCAGGCGACGGATTTTTGAACCGGAAGCCAAACTGAAAGGGATAATTCTTTGACTCCGGTTCCCGACTCGTCGTGATGGCCGTTGCGCTGCACCAGGAGCCAAACGCACAGCACAAGGAGGGCGGACAGGAAAAACTTGGAAAGATTCTTAAGGAAAAATTTCAGCATGAAGACCTAAATCAGTCCGCAGTCGCAGTCGGCAATCGGCAGCAAAAAGCCGGCCGTGGGTTTTGAGCCTTTGCTGAGGAGTGACGATTGAGAGCTGATGGCTGCCTTTAAACGTATTCTTTCTCAAGGACGGAAATTCGCTTGAGGAAGTCCATGGAGCGGTCCAGCAAATGCCCCGCGCCCATGGCGACCGCCGTGGTGGGATCGTCCGCCAAGTTCACCGGAACGCCTGTTTCGTCCCGCAGCCGCTCATCCAGATTTTTCAAGAGAGAAGACCCGCCGGCCAGGATAATGCCCCGGTCCACGATGTCCGCCGCCAGTTCGGGCGGAGTGCGTTCCAGCGTCATCTTGATGGTTTCGATGATGGGGACCAAGGGCTCCTCCAAGGCGCCGCGCACTTCCTCGCTGGTGAGTTCGATGGTCTTGGGCAGCCCGGTCACCAGGTCCCGCCCCTTGATCTGCATGCGCAACTCCTGCTCCAGGGGGAAGGCTGATCCGATCTGGATCTTGATATCCTCCGCGGTCCTTTCGCCCACCAGGATATTGTAAGTGCGCTTGATATAGTTGATGATGGCCTCATCTAGTTCGTCTCCCGCCACGCGGATGGATTTGCCGTAAACGATGTCGCCCAGCGAAATCACCGCCACCTCGGTCGTTCCACCGCCGATATCCACGATCATATTGCCCTGGGGCTCTGCAATGGGCATACCCGCGCCAATGGCCGCCGCCATGGGTTCCTCCACGAGGTAGACTTCCCGAGCGCCCGCCTGTTCCGCCGAATCGCGCACCGCGCGTTTTTCCACCTCGGTGCACCCCGAGGGGATGGCGACCACGATGCGGGGGCGGATGAGAGAACGCCGGTTGTGAACCTTGGAAATGAAATACCGCAGCATGCGTTCGGTCACCTCGAAATCGGCGATCACGCCGTCCTTCATCGGGCGGATGGAGACGATGGAGCCCGGGGTCCGGCCCAGCATCAATTTGGCGTCGTTGCCGACGGCCAGTATTTGATTGGTACTCTTATGCACCACCACCAAGGAAGGTTCCTGAAGGACGATACCCCGGCCCTTGACGTAAACCAGAGTAGTAGCCGTCCCAAGGTCAATGGCCACATCACTCGAAAACAGGCCTAAAAGAAAGTTTAACAATCCTAGCTCCTTTAGCGGGCCACAGGGACCCACGCTTAATTGAAGTCGGCGAACTCCGGGCGGATCCGCGACCCCGTCGTCCTCAGTTTTTGCAGGGCAAAAAAAAGAACCCCGGCTGAAAAACCGGGGAGTTATGAAAAGCGCGGAAATCCTTGAAATCAGGGGGTGTAGTGTAACACAGAGATTTGGGGAGTCCAATGCTTTTCCGGAACCCAAAGGGAACTGGTCGGAAAAAGGGGTTCGCGGATGGGAAAAGGTTTGAAAGTCACTATTTCTTTTCTATTCCGGTGGGCATGGGTTTGGAATCGCCTTTGCGCGACTTTTCCTTCAGGATACGTTCGAAGAGCTTCAGGTATTCCTTCTTCAGGTCAGCCGTGCTGGAGTTACGGTAATCGCTCTCGTTGTATTTTTCGCCCAGGTATTCCTTGCTCTGGCGGATAAAAGTCAAGACCGCCCCGATATTCTCGTCCGTCCCGGATTCAGAAGGAGTGTCAATAACGACTCGCTGGAGTATGCCTTCCCGGTAGCGGCCAATTTGGTCTTCGGATGGATTGACGATGCCCGTGATCTTGCCCGAGAAACCCTCAATGAAAAAAAGAACCTCGACTTCTTTTCCATACAACTCTGAAATCGCGGTCACCGCAGGCGGTTTGGGTTTGCCTTGTAAATCGGCTCCGCATTCCTTGCAAAACTTGCTTTGAGGATCGTTTTTAGTGCCGCATTGGGTGCATTTCATGGCTGCCTATCTCCCGTTGGAGAAGAAATGGGGGTAACTATACCACGGTGTTTTCACGTTGCAAGAGCTTTTACTCAGAATTTCACGTTTTCCCACATCGATTCTAACGGTCTTTTAGCGAATTCCTAAAGTTATTTTCAGCGGCTGAAATCATTCTCAGCCATCCGGGTATTTAAGGAACCGCGAATAGCCCATGAACCTCGGAACGGCCTTCTAACACTCTTGATGTCCCAACAGGTGACAAAAAATTCAGCGCGCATTTTAAAAGTTCTGGTTTCAAGAATGAAAAATCTGAAAATTTTTGTCTTTTCAATTGATTGCACAAAATTTCTGATATAAGGTTATGCCCATGTTTTATCCTCAACATCGGCCAAAGATCGATCCTTCAGGACAAGCGGCGGCCGAGTACCTTCTAATATTAACGGTGGTTTTCCTCGCCTTGGCCGGCGTGTCAGTTTTGTTCTCGACCCAGGTGAACCACTATCTATCCCTATTGGTTGAGGTGGTCGTGCTTCCATTTTAATTTGAATGAAGGAGGTGTCGGATGAAAAAGTTAAATCAAAAGGGCCAGGGAATGACCGAATACATCTTGATCGTGGCCCTTATCGCGATAACCGTTTTGGCCGCGGTCAAATTGCTGGGCAAAAACGTAAATATGGGTTTTAACAATGCCGCCAAGGGCGTCGGTGGCGTGGTGGATCACGCTGGCACGGGCAACTAGCCATCTCCCTTGAAATGAACCTTAAAGCGAAAGGGCAATCGGCCGTTGAATTCCTTTTGGTTGCCCCTTTGCTTTTTCTAATTTTCTTCACCGTGGCCCAGCTTTCCTACACGGCCTATGCATCTTTCGCCGTCCAAAGAGCAGCCTTGGCTGTAGCCCGGATGGCTTCCTTGGGCGGAATCGGTAATTCAACTGTTTTCAAAACCCAACTTGCCATCTCGCTCCTGCCCATTTCCAATCTGAATCAAAAAGCGCTTTTGACTATTTTGGCCAGCGATTGCAAAGTTAATGAGTCCACCAACAAGCAGAAAATTAATGTCCAAGTCCGCTATCCCATGCCCATCTGGATTCCATTGGTCGGCAAAGTTTTTGGCGAAACCTTAATCTCGTCCGTCAATTACAACAATTCCCCGGCTGGTCAAGCCATCAAAGACATTTTCAGCATGTTGAGAATGCCGGTACCTGACTTGTCTTTCAATGGGGTCCGCCTCCCTGTCTATTGGATACATTTTGAAGCCACCACTTTTAATGAGGCTTATGGTCGTTAATGGCGCTAAAACACCTCCGAGACTTCAGCCATAAACCCCTTGGCCAAGTTCTGTTGGCCACCCTCCTCTTTTGTTTCGTTTTTCTTGCCCTTTTTATGGGTCTCTATAAGGCCGGAACCGCATACATTGTGAAAGAGCGTACCCGTCGAGCGGTGAATCTAACCGCCCTAACCGGGGGCGCCGTCTATGCTAATGGCCTCCAACTAGTCCGGGAAGCCAATGGCGTCATTATGGGATTCGCGGCTTGGGACGCGTGGGTTGTGGGGAAAACTATTTCCGATGCCCTCCTGGAGCCTCCCCCCTTGGATATAACCGCCATTGCTTTAGTGGCGGAAGAAGCCGATCCGGATACCCGGAAGCCCGCCCAAGATATTGCCGCCAAGATTTTTGGAGTGGGTACCCCTGAAGGAGCGGGCCTTTATCCGGCGTTAATTGAAGGGCAAGCCATGGCAACTTCTAGTGAGAACGGCCTCTCTGCGCTCCAGCCTTTTTATGCCTATAACTATGAAACCGCGGACAATGCGGATGTCGTCGTTCCCAACATGGCGTTACGTTTTCGTTATGCGGATGAATTTTTGCCCAATGTTAACCAGGCGCCCTATTCCTTAGCCCACAACGGGGTCAGGCATTATTTCGAGACCGACCAAGTCGAGCCCGCCAAAAACCCCCGTCACCCGGAACAAATGAGGGTCAAAAAGACCTTTGACTCCGAATACGCCGGTTGGTGGGTTCGGCGGGAAAAAGGATCCGAAGAAGATGAAGATAAGGAAGGAAATGATCTGTCGAGCCACAATCCTTTTTCCGCGATTTCAAAGATTGGCCTTTTAAAGAACTATTTGCACCAATTCAAGCTGGACATCACCGACCGGGATGACCCCCCCTGCCATACCTTTTCGCTGCTTGGAGCCATGGAAATGAAATTAGGAAACGACAACAAAGCCTTCTATGAAGTGGGCGAGGTTCGCTTGGAAAGCATGGGCATCGCCGCTTGGGATGTAGAAAAGCCGTTCCAAATTTACCTCGTCAAAACCAATTTGGACTCTTTCCCTGTATTGCGGAATTCACTCAGGAAACTCCGAGGCATCCCTTTCCTCAATAACATCCTCAAAAGCTCTGACCTCTTGAACGGCATATGAAAATGAATTCATTCAAGAAAAACTACCTTGGACAGGCCCTCGTCGAAATGGTTTTGGCTATTCCCGTATTATTTTTGTTTATAGCAGGGATAGCTCAATTCGCGGTCCTATTTTTGTGTTGTGTCCAATTCGAACACGCCTGTGGCGAGGCGGCACGCCAATACTCAGCTCACATTGTCGAAAAAGACTCGCTCGGCCCGGCCATCAGGAAAAATCTTGGTTATCTTGGCCGGTATTTCGACTTGGCTTCTTTAAGCGTCAAAATCCAAGAACCGGGGAATACTGCGGCCGAGGCTCTTGACAAGGTCAGAAAAACCATCTTTTTAATTCCCTTTGCAATAAAATATGACGGCTCCGAATGGGCGATTGGTATCAATGCCCGCCCTCCCTTCTGTTTTGGACCGCTGTTTCCCCGCGGAATTCCTTTTCATACCGTCCTGCAGGTCTACCGGTATCCCCAATGAGGCGTCATGTTTAACCGATATAAGTGGTTTTGGATAACCTTTTGTGGTTGGTGTTTTATTGCCACCGTAGGTGCCTGGGCCCTGATCTTTTCACCTTTTCATATAAGTACCCAAAAAATTTCAGATTTTTCGAATAAAATCAACGGGGCGACCGAGGTTAACCAAATCCTGGTTTGCACGTCTCCTTTACGGGAATCCTTGAAAGCCATCACCCAGCAGTGGCAGTCCGAGGGATGGGAATGCACCACTGGAACGCTCAACTTGGCTCCTGTCATGTTGAAATTGCCCAAAGAAAATCAGTCGGGTATGGACTCGCTGGCCCAATTACGATTATTCCAAAAAGGCGGTTTTTGCCGCTTATTGGGCCTTCTGGGTGATTTCAACGACAACCAAACTTATGAATGGGTTGCGGAGATACCGCAAGAAGCCTTTAAAAGCCCGAAACCTTCGGAGATGGACTTTCCCTTAAAACCGCCTGCCCTCGCTTCAGAAATCATGGATGTTAAATCCGGGAAAATTGAAATCTGTGGGTGGTCCTTGCGGCCTTCCAAAAATCCGCCACTTCAATTTACGCAGACCTATGCCTCCCAGGGTTTTAGCGGACGGCTTTGGTCCGAGCAGAATGGAGAATCCGTTTATTTCCTCCACCGGGGTATCCTTCGGCTCCTGGCGGTTGTCGAAACAGGTCCTAAAAAAATTTTAATTTCGGTGATGAAACTCGACAAGGTTTAGTTTAATATTTGTTGTATTTTTAGTGCGTTTTTAAAGCTGCTGATTTTTTTGGAGAATCATGAAAAACCGCAATTCGGCCATTGCGCTGGCCACTGGCATTCTGGCGGGAGGACTAGCCTTCTACCTCCTTTATCAAAACGCGTCCGAAGTCGAAAAAAAGGCAACGCCGGTCCAGGTTTTGGTGGCTTCGGATTACATCCCAGCGGGCGTCTTTTTGAGAGCCGACATGGTCGAAAAAAAGTCGATCCCTGAATCCTATGTCAGCCCTAGCGCCATCCGGGACCTTAAAGAAGTAGACGGCCTGATGGCTCTTGTCCCCATTTCGGCGGGTGAGCAGGTGCTCTCCAATAAATTCGGCGTGGGGGAGGAAACGTTGGCCCTAGCCTTAATCCCGGGTTACCGCGCCTACACGCTGGCGGTGGATGAGACGAACGGGGTTGGGAGCCTGCTTCGCCCGGGCAACCGCGTGGACATCCTAACGAGGATCGAATCCGATAAGCGTTCGGTGACTTCCTTCGTGTTCCAAGACGTCCAGGTCCTAGCGGTGGGCCAAAGGCTCGATTGGAAATCCGGCAACACCCCCGACGCTTCCGCGGCCACAACCGACGACACCACAGGGTACAGCACCGTCACCCTTGCCGTCACTCCGGAGGAAGCTGAAACTTTAATGTGCCTGGAGGGGCGTCCCCTCCGACTGGTCTTGAGGGGTCCCAACGACGATGCAATTGCTTCCATCCCCTCTCAAAGCGAATCAGACATGCTTTCCCAATTGGGTCATATCGTCCCCTCCATCCGGCATGGGATTCAAATCATTCGTGGCGATTCAAAATCGGGAGAATAAACCCGTGAAAAAAGTCCTAGCGTGGTGTTTGGTATTCTTCATCTTATCACCCCTTCCGGTATGGCCCGGTTCGGGACCCATCGATTTAACTGTTGGAGAATCGAAATTAATCCATGTAGAATCCGCTAAAAAGGTCGCTATCGGCAACCCGGAAATCGCCGACGTCACTGTGGTCAGTGATCAGGAAATCCTCCTCTCCGCCAAATCCCCGGGCAACACCAACCTCATTTTCATTTCCCCGGATGGAGAAAAAGAAACGCGGCTGGTAACCGTTTCCTCGCACAATTTGAAAAAAGCCATGGTGGAAGTGGACGTGGAGGTAATGGAAATCGACACCCAAAGCGCTCTGAAGGCCGGGTTGAGTTGGGGGTCCGTGCAACCCACCTCTGAAACAACCACCGCAAACGGTGTTTCCTTAGTCAACGGTACCGTCACCCAGAACAACCTTACGATTGGTGAGAATTATCCCCCACCTCTGGTGGCTTTTGGTTCCTTCGTCCGGCAAAGTTTGACGGCCAGCCTTCAGCTCCTGATCGACCGTGGGAAGGCCAAAATCCTCTCCAAACCAAAGCTCTTAGCGGTTAGCGGATCGGAGGCCAGCTTTCTGTCCGGCGGTGAAATTCCCTTTATTACGCAAAACAGCCTGGGATCCTCCAATGTCGAATGGAAGCCCTATGGCGTCAAGCTCAAGATCAAGCCCAATATCGACGGGGAGAACAACATTTCCGCCGACCTAAGGGTCGAAGTGAGCGGCATTGACACCGCCAACGGTATATCCACGGGCAACGGAATCGTCATTCCCGCTTTGAGCACCCGTTGGGCTGAAACGTCGGTTTACATGAGGAGCGGGAGCACCCTGGTCATCGCCGGGCTCATCAACGAGAACGACCAAAAGCAAACGTCCGGCATACCGATTTTGAGCGATATTCCCGTCATCGGGGAGCTTTTCAGGTTCACAAACGACCAAAAAAGCCAGACCGAAGTGGTCATTTTCGTAACACCGTCCTTGGTGGGGCAGCCCCAGGATGAAACGTGAGGAGCCCCCCCACAGATCTTCTCAGTCCTGGGCCTTAGGAGCTTCCAGGACCCCTTGCACCACATCTCCCGGTTTGATCCCCCCTTTCGTGAACCATCCCGCGTTCATTTCCAGCGCGAAACGGGCGGGCCCTTCCGAGGGGAAAGTTTGCTCGGTTTGGGGTGGCATCTCCAGGATGTTCAAAATCTTCCCCTGGTCGTCCATGAAGGCGATGCTTAAGGGGATCAGCGTGTTTTTCATCCAGAAGTACCGCTGGGCCGAGTCGGAAAAGATGAACAGCATCCCAGCGTCCCAATCCATCTCACGTCGAAACATCAGTCCCGAACTGCGGGTGGCTTCCTTGTTGGCAACCTCCACCCAAATAGCGTGCCCGTCCACTTTCAGTGGAACCACCGGCAGGTCGCTCTTGGGTTTTGATTCGCAGGAAAAGCCTTGGAGGATCAAAGCCAGCGTAAGGCAAAGGAGACAAAGGAACCGTCGGTTTTTTACCATGGAATTTCATCCTTTAACCCCGGGAGGAAGGCAGAACCGGGGGAGCCTCAAGGTGAAATAAATTGACCCGTCTAAAGGGGTTGTTTAATATATCCTATATGAAGAAACTTTGTTTAACTTTCTCTTTTTCTCTGTTGCTTTCCTCCTTTCTCCCCGCCGCCGTAGATGCCACCACCTCCTCCAAAACAAAACACTTGAAGAAGAAACATGTCATCCAACCGGCGGCTTCCGCCGAGTCCCGGCCCGCCCCGGCCGCCCCGACGGTGGAACGAAACCACGGCATTCCCCGTGAAAAATTAGTGGCGGCTTATGACTACGCCAAGAATCTTTACGCGGGCCAGCAATTTGACAAGGCAAAGGACATTTTTAAAAAAATCGTCCTCGCCGCCACGGACGAGGACCTGAATTCCGATGCGCTTTACCTTTACTCCCAATGTTCCTTCCATACCGAGGATTTCACGGCCTGCGTCAAAGGCCTAACCATCCTGGCCAAGCGGTGGCCTGATTGCCCCCTTATCAAGGGCGGTTACGTTTCCCGTTTTTGTTCTTTCCTGATCAACGATGTGGCCAATCTCCAGACTCATTGGGATTACTACCGCTTCAAGGAGCGACTGGATGAAAATGGAAACCCGATTTGGAAGGAGAGCATTCCCCCCGGTTTCAAGATCAAGCGAATCAATTTCAAGTTGGGCTTTGGCCTTTTCCGTGTTTTGAGGATCATTGAACCGAATTCCGAACAAACCGCGGCGGCGGGGCGGAAGCTCAATTACATGCTCAACGCCCCCATCACCATGATCTGGGTGGATGAGAAGGCGCCACCCAACCCGTGGGGCCATCCCGCTGACTTTTTCTCTATCTTTTCCACCAATGAGAGAAAGGATTTTTCCAAGGTCATTTGCGACCGGATGTTCTTCGACTGGCAAACCGAAAAGCTCTACCAATTTTTGGTCATGTACGACGACGTTCGTAACCTCAAACCCCGTTTTGTGGCCAGGACCAAAGAGCCCGAAGAGTCCGAACAGGTCCCGGTTCCGGCGAACAACGGAGCGCTGACTGCCTCCCCAGTTCCCGGTGGGCCTGCCGCCCAAATTGACCCAACGGCCGTTCTTACCCTATCCAAGCTTTTCCAAGTGGCTGGCTACAACCCTTTTAGCGACACCTACACCAACGTCATCGAATCATCCCCCACCGATTTAAACCTGTAATCGTCATGAAATCGCTGTCGTTTCTTGCGCTGGTTTTAGCTTTCTCCTTTCCACTGGAAGGAGTCCTGGCCGACAATTCCGCCTCCATCTCGGACGAAGCCAGCCCCGTCCCGGAGGCCGCCTCAACGCCCCAGCCGACCCCTACGTCTGAGACCAAATCCAACCGGTCGCCACAGGCGGACCAGGCCCTAATCATCCATAAGCCCATGCCTTCCGCCTCCTGGGGAAAGGTCATCCAGTACCGCCGGGAAGAAATTTTCCCGCTATCGGACAATAACCGGGAAACCCTTTATGAGTTCGTTTTTCAGGACGACAAGGGTATTGTTCGGACGGCCGTTTACCATGAAACCCCCTCCGGCGAAGGCTATTGGGAAGTGACCGTATGGGACCTGCCTTAGGAACGCGTGGAAAAATCACAGCCCTTTTCGGTGTTAAGGGCGGGGTAGGATGTTCTGTCCTTGGCTCTCTCCTGGCCCGGGCCGCCGCCAAACAAGGCCCCCAAAAAACGGCCTTGGTGGACGGCATCCCCTTCCCCTATTCCCTGCTCCCATCCTACCTGGGAGTCACCTCCCCCAGCCGCCACCTGGGACAACTCCAACCCTATCAGGACCGCTTAACCCCCCAGATGGCCCAAACCTTCTTCGCCTCATCTCCCGAAGGAGCCGCTTACGTTCCACTGCGGGGGAACGACGAAACCGCGGTGTCCTTCGATGGTTCCTTTCCATTGATTCAAAAATTAAGCCAGTGGTTCGGTCAAATCATCCTGGATCTTTCGGGTTTCCCCCACGATGGGGTTTTCCCGTTCCTGGAGCGAGCCCATCAGGCTTATTTTGTTTGTTCCGCCGATCCCAGTTCCTTGGCCGCCTTGCAGCAATGGGAGAGGCGCCTATTACCCTTTCATTTCCAACTTCAGAATTTTGGCATTATTTTCAACCAACAGGAACCTTCCCGACCACTGCCCAAGGACGCCTCGTCTTGGGTAAGGCATTTTCATCACGCCTGCACGGTGCCCTTTTTGGGGGAAAGCCTGTCCCTGGACCTTCTTCAGGCCAGGACCCTCCCGCCGACCTTGGAGAAGGTCCTTATCTCCCTCTTGGAAAAAACAGCCTCCGCCACCGGCGGCCTCTCCCTCGCTGTCGATGTCGCGTCGGTTCCTACGGAAAAGGCCTCTCTCGGCACGGTATCCCCTTCTCCTGTCTCGTTGGATCAAGTTCACCAGCTTCACCAGAAACTCCTCGAACAGCTCAGGAACAACGGGGCCCTGAAGGAGCAAAAAAATCCCGAAATCCCACAACGCCAGGCCTTGGAACCCGCCGCACGCGAGATACTGGATCAACTGATCCAAGGAATGGAAATTCAAAACCGAGAAATCCGCCTGAAATTGGTGAATGAAACCCTTAATTTGGCCTTCGGCTTGGGTCCCTTGGAACCCCTCCTCCAGAACGACCATATCTCCGAGATCATGGTGAACGGCCCCCACCAAATCTACGTGGAAAAACGGGGAAGATTGGAAAAAACGGAGGTGCGGTTCTTGGATGACCTCCAGTTGCGTACGGTGATCGAAAGGATCCTGGCCCCCATTGGCCGGCGAATTGACGAAAGCCAGCCTTACGTGGACGGGAGGCTCCCCGACGGTTCCCGCGTGAACGCCATCATCCCCCCCTTGAGCTTGAACGGACCAGTCCTGACCATCCGGAAATTTTCCAAGCGGAAATTGACGGTGGAGGACCTGGTTCAGTTCGGCTCTCTCACGCAGGAAGCGTCCGAATTCCTGGGTGCCTGCGTGCGGTCGAAAAAAAACATCGTCGTTTCCGGCGGAACCGGCTCCGGGAAAACCACTCTTTTGAACGTCCTTTCCAATTTTATCCCTTCCCACGAGCGTGTCGTGACGATTGAGGATTCGGCCGAACTGCAATTATCCCAAGACCACGTAGTGCGGCTGGAAAGCCGCCCCGCCAACTTGGAAGGCAAGGGCCAGGTCGCCATTCGTGACCTGGTCATCAACGCCCTGCGCATGAGGCCTGACCGGATCGTAGTGGGCGAATGCCGTGGCGGCGAGGCCCTGGACATGCTCCAAGCCATGAACACGGGCCATGACGGTTCCCTTACCACCACCCACGCCAATTCCCCCCGGGACGCCCTTTCCCGGCTGGAAACCATGTGCCTTTTTACGGGCCTCGATCTCCCCTTGAGGGCCATTCGGGAGCAAATCGCCCGTGCGATCCACTTGGTGGTCCAGCAAAGTCGACTCCCTGACGGCAAAAGGTCTGTGACTCAGATTTCCGAGATCCAGGGAATGGAGGGAGACGTCGTCATTACGCAGGATGTCTTCGCTTACGAGGAGGGAAAGGGGCTGGTGCGGCGGCCCTTTGCGCCGTCTTTCATCAGGGATTTAAACGCAGTGGGTTACCAGTGGCCGGGACATGCTGAAAAATTAAAATTATGAGTTGCAGCGGGTTTTTGTTTGGCAATGCCAGATAAAAATCACGGCAATTCAATTCTTATTTTGCCTTTTTAAGTTGGTCTTTCTCGTAGGTCGTCAAGGGAGCGGGCTGGTAGGTCGAGTCCCCCACTGGCGTGATCTGGGCGATTTCCGCCTTGTACTTCTCGTATTCAGCCGCGCGGGTCTGGCGCACGTCCGCGTCCAGGGGCCCCTCGGGCGGAACCCAGTCACCCAAATAAGCCCGGCAGATGAATTCCTTCTCCGCGGCAAGGTCCACCCAGTGGGTGTGAGGCAGGAAATAAAACTCCTGGACTTCCTGGTAGTCCCACATGGCCTGCTTGTACATTTTCTCATTAAAGTGGGCCTCGCCCCTCTCGTAGGCGTTGTAAGCCCGGCGGATGACTTCCAGGTTCGCCATTCCATAGGCCGCCAAAAGGGTCGTCACGATGACTGCGGCGGTCTTAACCGCGCTTTTTTGGAAAAGGGTTTGCTGTTCCATCTCAGGCACGGAAAGCCTCCTTAAACTCAAATCTGTTTCAAGAACCTCAGGTCGTTCTGGTAAAACAAGCGGATGTCATCGATATCATACTTGAACATGGCCACCCGTTCCACGCCCATGCCAAAGGCGAATCCAGACCATTTTTCAGGGTCGACCTTGCAGTTTTCCAGGACGGCCGGATGGATCATGCCGCATCCCATGATTTCCACCCAACCCGACTGCTTGCAGATACGGCAGCCCTTGCCCTGGCAAAACACGCAGGAAATATCCACCTCGGCGCTGGGCTCGGTGAAGGGGAAAAAGCTGGGGCGGAACCGGGTTTCCACCTTGGAGCCGAAGAATTTCTTGACCCAGTTGTCAAGAATCCCCTTCAAATTCCCGAAATGGACCCCTTCGGCCACCAGGAAGCCGTCCACTTGGTGGAAAATATGGTGGTGAGTGGCATCCACGGCCTCGTTGCGGTAAACCTTGCCCGGCGCCACGACCTTCAAGGGCGGGCGGTGTTTTTCCAACACGTGCACCTGCAGGGTAGTTGTGTGGGTCCTCAACAACAATCCCCCGTCCAGGTAAAAGGTATCGTGGGCGTCGCGGGCCGGATGGTCCTCCGGGAAGTTCAGCCCTTTAAAGTTGTAGTAGTCCGTCTCCACATCGGGGCCCTCTACCTGGTCAAACCCGAAGCTCTTGAAAATGTCGCAAATTTCCTGTTGCACTCGGGTGAGGGGATGCATTTTCCCCACAAGCTGTTGGCGCCCTGGGAGGGTGGGATCCCACCCCAGGGGAAGGTTGGATTCATCTTTACTTTCTAACTCTTCTTTCTTCTGATCAATTGTAGAAGAAAGAGCATTTCTTATATCATTTGTAATTTTCCCAATTTTTGGTCGAATATCAGCTTCTATGCTTCCTAATTGTTTAAGAATATTTGTGATGTCCCCATTTTTACCCAAAAATTGAACCCGGATTTCTTCCAGGGATTTAATATCTTTAGCTTCCGCAAGCTTCTTCTTAGCTTCTTCGGCGAAAGTTCGTAGTTGGATCACGACTTCAGTATTTTCAATGGTCTCGTCGTTATACATTCTTAGCCCCAATATCGAAATAGTGGCGCAACGAAGGGCATATTATTTAGATTTTAAGGGTAAATTTCACTAGAAAATGTGCGGTTAGGAGAGGGATAAGAAAGGATTGAGCGGTTCGGTTTCTTCCTGATTTTGGGCTTTTTGAAGGAAGAGAAGGTAGGTTTTGACCGAACCCGTCTTCTCAAAGTCTTCCCACAGGGTTTCGACGCTTTTTTCGACCGTCACTTCGAATTCGGTTTTGTTGGTGTTCATGTTCGTTTCTTCGAAATAGCTTGATTTCCGAAGTCTATCACCGCGCCATCCCACCGTCAAGAAAGTGGGGCCTGAAAATGGGCCCAAAATAAGGCTAAACTAGCCGCAACTCCGACATTGAGGGATTCGACTTGACCGGCCATGGGGATACTCACCGCCGCGTCACAGGCCCTCACTAGTTCATCCGGCAACCCGGCCCCTTCGGACCCCACCCAAAATGCCACAGGTGTTGAAAACTTTACTTTCGTAAGCGGTTCAGCCGCCTGGGCCGCCAAGGCATAGCTGTGGAATTGACGCTGCTTGAGATAATCCTCGTAAGCCTCCCATTTCTCATTTTGAACGAAAGGCACGCGAAACAGGGACCCCATGGAAGCCCGCACCACCTTAGGGCTATAGGGATCACAGCAACCTTCCGTCAAAAGAATGCCCTGAACTCCAAACGCCTCGGCGGAGCGGAAGAGGGTGCCCATATTGCCGGCGTCCTGCACCTGGTAAACCGCCACAACCCTGCTGAGAGGCTCACTCGGCCATTGGGCGGGCATCTTCCCGACTACCGCCAGAATGCCCTGGGGGGTAACAGTATCCGAAATATAGGAAATGATCTTGGGAATCACTTCAAAACAACGGACCTTTTCCCTCTGGGCGGCAGCCTGGATTTCCTGACCTTCTGGATTATCCCAAGCGCCTTTCGTGGCGAAGATGAACCGACATTTCAGGCCGCTTTTCAAGGCTTCCCTTACGAGGTGAAATCCCTCGCAGAGAAAATCCTCCAAATCCCTGGATTTTTTTGGAATTTTGAGGGAATAGGCGTGCTTGACCATTCCATTTTGCACACTTTGGATAGAATTTAATGTGCTCATGCAATCCCCTGTCCCAGAAAAAAACACCCCTCACCGCGTTAACGGTGAAGGGTGTTTAGTTTTACCTAGCGCCTTGTACCTGCCCTTAGGACGCCTTGGCCTTCTTCGCCTCTTCCACTAATTGCCCGAAGGCCTTGGGATCCGTCAGGGCCAAATCAGCCAGGACCTTCCGGTCCAGTTCCACCGAGGCCTTTTTCAGCCCCTCCATGAACTGGCTGTAGGACAGGCCGTGCTCGCGGGTAGCGGCATTGATGCGGGTGATCCACAGGCGGCGGAACTCCCGTTTACGGGCCTTTCGGTCACGAAAAGCGTAGTTTCCTGATCTTTTGGAGGCTTCCCGCACCGTGCGGTACTGGCGGCTCTTGGCCCCGAAGTATCCCTTGGTGAGTTTGAAAAACTTCTTCTTGCGTTTCCTTTTCGCTACGGCGCGCTTGATTCTTGCCATTTCCTTATCCCCCTTAGATCGTCATCAGTTTTTTCATTCGGGCTGCGGCAACGGGGCCCAGGATGGGCTGCCGTTTCAATTGCCGCTTGCGCTTGGGCGACTTGTGGGCCAACAAATGGCTTCGCCCGGATATTTTCTTCACCATCAGCTTCCCCGTACCGGTTACCTTGAACCTTTTTCGCACGCTGTGTTTCGTCTTTAAACCCTTAGCCATTTTCCCCTTCCTTTTCTAGAGATGTCTCCTTCGCCGGAGCTTTTTGCGTTTGGGGCCTGGCGTTAAAGACCGCCACAATCTGCATGCCTTCATCCTTGGGAGGCGCCTCCAGCTCGGCGAACTCGCTGAAATCGGAAACCACCCGCTCCATAAGCTGGCGCCCCAGTTCCTTGTGGCTCATTTCCCTTCCACGGAATATCAAGCTCACCTTCACCTTGTCGCCGTGATCGAAGAACTTCCAGGCCATCTTGAGCTTAGTTTGGTAGTCGTGCTCGTCGATCTTGGGGCGGATTTTAAGTTCCTTTACCCGGATGATCCGTTGCTTTTTGGAAGCCTCTTTTTCTTTCTTACGCTGGGCGTATTTGAACTTGCCGTAATTCAGGATGCGGCACACCGGCGGGACCCCATCGGGGGCCACTTCCACCAGGTCCAGGTTTTTTTCGCGGGCGATGGTCAAGGCCTTGCTTAAATCCACGATCCCAAGTTGTTCACCGGCATCGCCCACGAGGCGAACCTGCCGGGCGCGGATTTGGTGGTTGATTCTTAGTTCTTTTGTAGAAATGTGGGTTACCTCCCGGTGATTTTGTTTAAAAACAAAAAGGACGAACCTCGCAGGGCAAGATCCGTCCTTTAAATGGAAATATCCAAAACCAAAGGCGTGGATACCATCAAAAACCCGTTCGCACCGGTTGGGCTGGGGGTGAGGGACGGAGGCCCCTGCTTGCTCTCATTTGAGAGGGGAGAATATTAACTTTCGGGCCTTTTTTTGTCAAAGGGATTTAAGGGCGGGTCAGGGCGGCAAATCCACGTCCGGGAAATTGTCCATTGTCCTTTGTTGGATCATCAGGGCTAGCATTCCCTTTGCCTTTTCGGCCGGGACTTGGGCCTGCTTTTCCACGGCGTATCGGCGCCAAGTAACCGTCTGGTCCTTGACCTCGTTTGCGCCCACGATCCAGATGTTGGGAATTTTCTTGGTGACGGCGTTCCGGACCTTTTTGGAGAATGAATCGGTGGTCGCGTCCACCTCGGCGCGGACCATTTGCCCCCTCAAATCATCGGAAAGTTTCTCGGCGTAGGGCAGGAAATCCTCCGCCACCGGCACGATCCTTACTTGGATGGGCGAGAGCCAGCTCGGGAAAGCACCGCCGAATCTTTCAATCAGGAAGGAAATGAAACGCTCGTGGGTCCCCAGGGGGGCGCGATGGATGACCAGCGGCCTTTGCTTCGAGCCGTCGGCGGCGGTGAACTCCAACTGGAACCGCTCGGGCGCGGTAAAGTCCAGCTGTATGGTCGAAATCGTTTCCTCCCTTCCAATGACGTTTTCTGTCTGGTAGTCTAACTTTGGGCCGTAAAAGGCTGCCTCGCCGGCCGCCTCCTCGTATTCAACCTTTAATTCCTTGAGAACCTCGCGCAGCATGTTCTCGGTCTTGGTCCAAAGTTCCTCATTGTCGACGAACTTTTCCTTGTCCTGGTCATGAAGGGAGAGCCGGATCCAGACCCGTTCCAGGCGGAATTTTTTGTAATAAAACTCCTGCATCGCGACGATTTTTTTGATTTCTTCCTCTATTTGGTCCACGGTGCAGTAAAGATGGGCGTCGTTCATGGAAAGGGACCGTACCCGCAACAGTCCCGCTAGCTGGCCTGATTTTTCAAAACGGTAACAGGTGCCGTACTCCGCCAGCCTTAAGGGCAATTCCCGGTAGCTGCGGGGGCGGTTCAAGTAAATCATGTGGTGGTGGGGGCAGTTCATGGGCTTCATATAGAACTCCTCGGCGGGAGAATCCGGGTCCTTCTCTAGGCTCTTCATGGGCGGGAACATGATTTCCTTGTAAAGCTGGAGATGGCCGGAGAGCTTATAAAGTTCCCCATTGGCGATGTTAGGGGTGGCCACCCGCACATAGCCATCCTTGAACTCCAGTTCCTTGGCGAATTTCTCCAATTCTTCCCGGATAACGGTTCCGTTGGGAAGCCAAAGGGGCAGGCCCTTGCCCACGTGCTCGTCAAAGGTGAAGAGTTCCAGTTCCTGGCCTAGTTTGCGATGGTCGCGCTTCAGGGCCAGTTCACGGTTCTTGATGAATTCCTTGAGTTCATTTTCGGTGGGGAAAGCCAGCCCATAAATGCGGGTGAGCATCGGGCGGTGGGAATCGCCCCTCCAATAGCTTCCGGCCAAAGAGTCCAGCTTGAACCCGTTGAGGGGAATCTTGGAGGTGTCGGAAACATGGGGGCCCTCGCACATGTCCACGAAGGGGCCACTGGAGTAAAAACTCAGGTTTTCACCGGCCTTCAAGAGTTCCTGGGCGTATTCCACCTTCAGTTCCTGGCCCATGCCCTCCAGTTTCTTCAGGGCCTGCTCCTTGGGGAGATCCTCCCGCTTGAATTCCTGTTTCTCCTGGATGATCTTGCGCATGCGCTTTTCGATGTCCGGCAAGTCGGATTCGGCCAGGGGCTCGTCCAGCTTGAAATCGTAGTAAAAGCCGGTGCGGATGGGGGGGCCGAAGCCCAATTGGGCCTTGGGGCGCACCTGAAGGACGGCTTCCGCCAGGACATGCGCCAGCGAATGCCGCATCCGGAAGAGCGATTCGTCCATCTTATGTTTGGGTTCGTATTTTTCGGACATGGGACACTCGATAGGATGTTACGGACTTAAGAAAGAAAAACTTCAAAAAAATGGACTGCCACCCGGAGCCGGACGTCAACTCCGTCCTCCTTCGCCAAGACTTCGGAGGTCATACTTCGCAACTTTTTAAATGTCCAATGAAGCGAAATATGGTGGGCGTAACTGGACTCGAACCAGTGACCCCTTCCATGTCAAGGAAGTACTCTAACCAGCTGAGCTATACGCCCACGTGCCTCAAACCGCCCCGTCTTTCCATTAAAGGGACTATCCTTATAAGGCTTTCAAGGGGCTGTTTTCAACTCTTTTAAGGGAGGTCATCCCATCAATACGTTCTTGAGGGCGTCCGAAAGGTCCGAGAATTTGTCGTTGTAATCCATTTGGCTGAGCCGGATGACCTCAAAAGCCTCGTCGCGGCCATAGGTATGGGCGATTTCCGTCTTTCCCAGGTTGACCGAGGGGAAATCTTTGTAGGTCAGGAAGTAATGCCGAAGCCGGTCGATCAGGTTGCGGGGGCAATCGTTGATCTCGGTCATATTACCATAGACCAGGTCGCCCCTTAAGACCGCGATGATCTTGTCGTCCGCCTCCCCATTGTCGATCATCCTTAAACCTCCGATGGGTTTGGCCTCCACCAGGATGTCGCTTTTAAAAATGGGGCGTTCCGACAAGATGCAGATGTCCAAGGGGTCCATATCGCCGTTGATGTGGTCCAGTTTCATCTTCTTGGCGAAAAATTCCGCCACTTGGGGGCCGCAATAGGTGCGGGGGATGAATCCGTAAAGCGAGGGACATTGGCTGGAAAAGGCTTGGGGCCTGTCCAGCTTCAGGAAACCCGTAGCCTTGTCCACTTCATATTTGACCGTATCGGTGGGGGTGATTTCGACGTAGGCGTTCACGACTGTAGGCGCGTTTTTCCCCAAGTCCATTCCATGCCAAGGATGGTGGCGGAACAAAAATTTAAAGTACTTTGAGAACACCTCATCCGCCATGTCCATCTCCTCATAAAATAAAAAGGCTGAAATCCCGGGTCTTTGATTAGGGCACAATTCTACCGGACCGGCTTCGACTGTCCATCCTTATCCGGCGGAATCCTTAGATCGAACCTCCGCCCAACAGGTTCAAGTCCTTCCTCCCGGCCGGAGGCCCCGGTAAATTTCCAGCGGCCCTTGGATTTCCCTTAGCAAAGGAAGCTTCTTATCTTTTTGGGACAAAACCGGGTCGGAGACGGGCCACTGGATTTTCAAATCTGGGTCGTTCCAGCGCAGGCCTATTTCGTCGGCGGGGTTGTAAAAATCCGTGCATTTGTACTCCACCTCGGCGGAAAAGCCCGTCACACAAAAACCATGGAAGAACCCGGGAGGCACGTAAAGCTGGAGAAAGTTTTCCTGGGACAACAGCTGCCCCACCCATTGCCCGAAGGTGGGCGAATCGGGGCGCGCATCCACGGCCACATCGAAGATTTCGCCCTGGATCACCCGGATAAGCTTGCCTTGGGGCTTGCGCAGCTGGGCGTGCAGGCCCCGCAAGGTGCCCTGGCCGGAACGGGAATGGTTGTCCTGGACGAACCGGACCGCCAAGCCGGCCTGGGTGAATTTTTGGAAATGGTAGGATTCCAGGAAAAAACCGCGGGCGTCTCGGTGGACGTCCGGTTCCACCAGCAGGACTTCCTTGATGGGCGTGGGCGTGACGCGCATCAGGCATCCTGCTTCAAGATGGTTTCGAGGTAGCGGGCGTAACCGCTGGGCCTGATTTTTTCGATCAACGCCTCCAGGCCGGCCCGGGTGATGAACCGCTGGTTATAGGCGATTTCCTCCAGGCAGGCCACCTTCAGCCCCTGACGGTCCTCGATGGTTTGGATGAACAAGGAGGCCTGCATCAAGGACTCCGGTGTCCCCGTGTCCAGCCACGCCACCCCCCGGCTCAGTTTTTCCACCTTCAATTGCCCCCGTTTCAGGTAGGCCCGGTTCACGTCCGTGATTTCCAGCTCGCCCCGGGCCGAGGGTTCCAGGGACGCAGCAATGGAGGCCACCCGGTTGTCGTAAAAGTAAAGGCCCGTGACTGCGAAAGGCGACCGTGGCTTGGGGGGCTTCTCCTGGATATCCACGGCCTTCCCTTGGGCGTTGAATTCCACCACACCGTATCTCTCCGGATCCTTGACCCAGTAAGCGAAGATGGTGGCCCCCGATTTCCGCCGGGCCGCGTGCCGGAGCTGTCCGGTCAGGCCGTAACCGTAAAAAATGTTGTCGCCCAGAATCAGGGCCACCGGATCCCTGCCGATGAATTTCTTCCCGATCAGGAAGGCTTGGGCGATTCCCGCAGGGCGATCCTGGATCGCGTACTCCAGGCGCATCCCCAGGGACCGGCCGTTGCCCAAAAGCTTCTCGAAATAAGGAAGGTCGTGCGGCGTTGAAATGACCAGGATTTCGCGGATGCCCGCCAGCATCAAAACCGAAAGGGGGTAATAAACCATGGGCTTGTTGTAAACGGGTAGCAGCTGTTTGCTGACCGCCTTCGTGACGGGGTAAAGGCGCGTGCCCGATCCCCCGGCCAAAACAATGCCTTTCATTTTTGCCCTTTCATTCATAACCCTAAAATTTCACCGTGAAAACGCAAACGTCGCGAAGAAAGGCATAAATGCAGAAGCCTTTTGCCTTCAACTCAAAATTATTTTTTAAGCAACCCCAGCCTTTGCCGCCCGTAATTCCCTTCCTGAACCCTCCGGCACCAATCCAGGTGGCCCAAGTACCATTTCACGGTGGCTTCCATGCCGGTGTCGAAGGAATGGTGAGGGATCCAGCCCAATTCCCGCCGGATCTTGGAGGCATCGATGGCGTATCGCCGGTCATGGCCCGGCCTATCCTTCACGAAAACAACGAGTTTACCATAATCCTTGAGGCCCTTCTCCAAAAGCGCGGGATTTTGCCCGGCGGGATAGGCCCTTTGAAGCTGCCGACAAAGAGTGCCCACCACCTCCAAGTTGGTTTTTTCGTTGCTTCCCCCCACGTTGTACCTCTCCCCGGGGCTCCCCTTCGTCATGGCCTTCCACAAAGCTTCGCAATGGTCCTCCACATAAAGCCAATCCCTTACGTTCTTGCCGTCACCGTAAACCGGTAATGGCTTCCCTTCCAGGGCGTTTAAAATCATGAGCGGGATCAGTTTTTCCGGGAACTGGTAGGGGCCGTAATTGTTCGAGCAATTGGTCAATACCACGGGCAATCCATAGGTTTCGTGGTAAGCCCGCACTAGGTGGTCCGCCCCGGCCTTGGTGGCCGAGTAAGGCGAGTTGGGGGCGTAAGGGGTTGTTTCAGAAAAAGAACCGGTCTTTCCCAGGCTTCCATAAACCTCATCGGTCGAGACATGCAAGAAACGGAAATCTACACGTGCCCGGCCCTTCAGCCCCATCCAATAGCGCCGGGATTCCTGTAGGAGCTGGAAAGTTCCTTCCACATTCGTCCGCACAAATGCTTCAGGCCCCTCAATGGACCGGTCCACGTGGCTTTCCGCAGCGAAGTTAAAGATATAAGCTGGCTTGAAGCGGTGGTACAGGGCATGGACCTGTCGGCTGTCGGCGATATCCCCCTGGACGAAATGGACCCGCCCCGTCTCAATCGCTTCCTGGAGGCTTCGTTGGTTACCTGCGTAGGTCAGTTTGTCGAAGACCACGATCCGGGAGGAAGTGGAGTGGGAGAGCAGGTAATAAACGAAATTGGAGCCGATGAATCCCGCGCCTCCCGTGACAACGATGGTTTTCATGGCGTCTCTTTCCGAAAATAATGTGCCAATTATAGCGAAGCCCGTCTATTCGCTGCAGCTGAAACCCATTTGGATTTCATTTACGAGCGGGGACTTTTCCCTTGGATTGGTGCGCCGGCTTCAACAGGTCGAACACCGTCTTGACGGGGTTGAAGGTCTCCAAGGGCACTTCCACGAAAAGGGTGATCCAATGGGCCATGGCTCCGTTCCACAGGCCCGGCAGTTCCAAGGCTTTCAGTTCCCGCCCGCCCATGGACTTCGAGCTGATGAAAACCGCGCCGGGGTCGCGGTACTTCTTCAACCGGAAAGGCCTTCCACGCCAGTCCCTCAACCCGCAAACCAGGTCTACCGGGTTAAAATGGGTCGCGCCCTCGAAGATTTTCGACTGGCCCGGCTTTCCCAAATCCATCTGGGCCTTTTCCACGATTTGGAGCGAAATCTTCCCGCCGGAGTCCTTCAACCAATAGGGCCCGCCGCCCGGCTCCCCCGTGGCCGGCACCACGCCGCAAACGCGAAGGGGACGATTGAAAAGCCCTTGGAGCCGCCGGATTTTAGCCGTCGCGGAAAGGCTGTCGAAATCCGCGCCAGGGTCCATGCCCAGTTCCCGCACGGCGAACCTCTTCAACCGGGCGGTGGTTTTAATCGTTGTCCTCTTGGCACACAGTTTCCGCAAGGCCTTGAAAACCGATTCCTGGATTCCGGCCAGGTACCCCCCCAGGATTTTCTTCCAAAGGACGGCCGTTTCCAGGCGGTGTTCCAGTGTCACGTTATCGATGTTTTTAACGTAGACCAAGTCGCCCTTGAGCCGGTTGAGGTTCTCCAGTAAGGCGCCGTGGCCCGCGGGCCGGAAAACCAGCCTCCCTTCCCCGTCGCGGAATGGCTGGTTGTCCTTGTCCGCCGCCAGGGTGTTGGTGCCCGGCCCTTGCACCGAAAAATCCAGCTCAAATTTGACCCCGTATTTCTTTTCATATTTTTTCCGCACCGTCAAAAAATGGCCCCGGCAGGCTTCCGCGTGTTCCTCGGAAACCGTAAAGTGGATGCGGCACCGTTTGGACCGGTCCTGGACGTATTGGACGCCTTCCACCAAGTGTTCCTCCATGGGAGTCCGGTTCTCCTGGGGATATCCGTGGAACTGGATGAGTCCTTTCGGCTTCTGGGAGTAATTAAGCCCCTCCGGCATAAGAAGGACCCGGAGGATTTCCAGGAACCGGCCTTCCCGACGGAGGGTTTCCAAATCCAAGTCATGCTTGGAAAGCGCTCCTCCCAACTCGTCGAAGAAGGCGAAATGGGAGAGGGAGTCCATGAATTCAAGGAATTGCCGGCTCTCCTCCCGGCCCTCCAGGATTTCCCTTTTCAAGTCCTCCTCGGAGAAAGGGTTCCTTTGGACAAACTTCATTAAAAGGTGGAACATGCGGCTGGCGGCGCCCGAGGCGGGCACAAACTTGCTGAAGCGCCCCCGCAAAGCGGCCTTACGGTAATTCGCCAGGGCTTTTTTCTTTTGGGCGGGGGTCAGGCGGCAGATGCCGTCGCCCACGGTCGCCGGCCGGACCAGGTCGGCGAAAGGTGGGGGAGTTCGGAAAAGCTCCAACTGGCGGGAGGCCTCGACGGGATCAACCCCCATCGCCTTCATTTGTTGGAGGTCTTCAGGAGTCCAGGGGAAAGAAACCATGGAAGGGCAGCTCACAGTTGACAGTTATTGTCGAAAGGCCCTGTTCAGGGCTGTCGACCGTGAATTGTCAGATGACTTTGAAATTTGGAGGCGGCAGGCGGATTTGAACCGCCGAATCGCGGTTTTGCAGACCGCTCCCTTAACCACTTGGGTATGCCGCCCCGTGCTTCGCACTCACAGGTCCCCCGTGTTCCGCATCTTAAAGCCATAGGGGTTGGCACCCCTATGTACCCCGGGGCTAGTTGAAAATTCCGCCCTTTACAAAAAGAAAGGTGACCAGCGGAATTCGTGGCAGTTGATGGCTATTGCCTAAACCCCCTGCTCAATGGTTCCCCTGATCACCCAAATTAAGCCCTGGACAAAGTCCGGGCGCAGATGGAGCGGGAAACGGGATTCGAACCCGCGACTTCAACCTTGGCAAGGTTGCACTCTACCACTGAGTTATTCCCGCATTTTTCGGCGTTTTTCAGCCGCTTTGCCACTTCCCCAAAGGGGTGCGACAAGCGCGCCGGCAAGGTTTCAGACGACCGCTTTGGGGCATCATTTCTACCAAAAAAACCCTTTGATTTGCAAGTTTTTAATTGCCGATGTCCATCCGTTTAAAATACGAACCCCGATTCATGGACAGTGGGGAGCGGAAGAAAAACTAGGACAAAAGAGATGCATCCCACTTTCATGGGGGAAAAAGTCAAAAAGCATTCTTATGTTCCAATTCAAATCAAGGTATGAACTGGACGTTATCGACCCAGAAGTCCGTATAGGTGTTTTTAAGGCCGCCGTTGTCGTTGAAACTCCATTGAAAGAAGATCATGCTCGTCAGGAAATTGGTGATGAGTCCGTTATTCGTTCCATAGCCTGGATAAACAATAGAACTCCAATCGTAGGTTTCCGTCACCCATCCACCGGTGGGGCCGGGCAGGACCGCCTGGTAGTAGTTGTAACATCCCGAGGTGCAAGTTCCGCCGGCGATGCTGGTGGGCGTCACCACGCTCACCCCAACCTGGAAAACACGGTTGGTGTTGGTGTCGTCGGGCATGATGTTGATCTCAAATTGGATACCGCTGAAACTGCTCGCGTTGTAATAAGGCGACGCTCCCCCGCTCACTAGCGTACAGATCAGTTCATCGGCGGGATAACCCGACCCGACGGTCGTAACGCCGTTGCTGATCGTGGTGACGGGAGGATCGCTCAACGAGCAATAAATATGGGCGGCGAAATTGCTGCCGTCGCCGGGGTTCGGAAAAATGAAAGGGTTGTCGATGGTATTGGCGGGACTTCCACCATAGGTATTATCGCTAAAATCGCCGGGATGCCCATCAATGTTCAGGAGGGAGGAACTGATGGTCACGGAGTCGCTGTTGAAGTTGGAGATGACATAGGGCTGCAAGGTAGGCGTCGACGTGGCCACCATCACGGGAATGGGTGGGTAATTCCCCTTGCAACCTTCTTGCCCCCAG
>JASHQZ010000166.1 GCA_030038835.1 candidate division FCPU426 bacterium | reverse complement strand
ACCTCTTTAACAGCTTTATGGAAGGTCGGCATGGTGTTCTTGGCGGTTCAAACTGCCTTTGTTTTAGATTTTTGTTGGAGGTTCTTAGGAGAAAGGATTTCTTCGTCGTTTGAAATTTTCGACTCAGGCGCCCCCATTAATTCTTTATACATTCTTGAATAATGGGGACTTCTTCGGGTGGTGAGATTGCGCCTCAGGCGCCCTTTTTCCCCTTTGGGAAAAAGGACTTCTTCGCCTTTTGAAAATTGCGGCTCAGGCGCCTTCCAAGCGGCTTTGGCAGTTGATGCACCGGGTGGCCCAGGGGATGGCCTTGAGGCGGGCCATGGGGATGGACTTCTCGCAAACCTCGCACTGGCCGTAGATGCCGGATTCGATGCGGGAAATGGCTTTTTCAATGCGGTCCAATTCGATCCGGTCGTTTTCCATGAGCGTGACCGACAAGTGCTGGCTTAATTCGCCCGACCCATGGTCGGCCATATCGCCGGGGATATTCTGGTTGTCGGCGATCTCCTCCCTCAAGTCCTGCTCCAGGTGGTTCACCTGGCCGGTGATCTCATTGCGCCGGTGCTGCAGTCTTTCCAGCAGGGGCTGGAAAGCGGGGTCCACGCGCACCTTCTTCTTGGCGGCCTTGGCGATCAGGATGGGTTTGGATTTTACGGCTGTGGCTTTTTGGGGTTTGACGGCGGATTTTTTCGCGGGTTTTTTCTTTTTGGGAGCCATAGTTTCCTCCGGAAATAGGGGTCGTTCAGAACGGGTGCCCGTCCAGGGCGTTGAAAAGGATAGAAGATTATCGGAGGGGTTTAAAACTGTCAAGGATAAAGGGAACCCCATTGGATTCGGCTCGGTTTAAATTGAACGCGGCTTGGGAACCATAAGGGACGGGGAATAAGCGGCGGAAAAAGGCGAAGGCCGAGGGAAGATCCAAAGAAAGCCGCGCTTTGACGCTCCTTTCGCGCTTCAAGTGGAAAAAGCGGCCCAGGGACGCAATGATTTTCAAATGGATGCGGTCCCTTGCCGCCATTTGCCTTGTCGGGTCCGAAACCCATGGCCCGTTGGCGTGAATCGGACCGGACCCCCTCCGCGCTATTCATCAACCCTTCCACGGGGACACGGTGGGCCAAAGCATCCATTCCATGCTCACCCAGGTGGTCCTTGACCATTGCTCGAACGATACCTGCGGGGCTGTCGGGCGCGATGGGGAGAGTTGGAAACCATCCTAATGCTCATCCAGGGCGCCCAAACCCCTTTCGCCGACGTTGGCGCCATTGGCCTCGCAAAACGGCCCTTTTACCCTGCTTTTGCGTTTTCCGGAAAATAACAGGTATAATTGCCATGCATTATTTTCAGCATTTCCGCCGGAGAAAGGCGATTGAAGTGTCGGGTTCCCATCCTTAAAGGGATAGGGCTTTGACAATCGGTGTTTTTATGAAGCCATCCTTTTGGAAACCCATTTTTGCCGCTTTTTGCGCCCTGACCTGCCTGGGAGGGGTGAAAAATGCCCAAGCCCAAATTTCCCTGGCCAAAACCGTCAACCTCACCAGCGCCGCGTCGGGGAGCCCCATCACTTACATCCTTAATTATTCCAACGCCAGCGCTCCCACCACCTGCGCGGACAGCTTCGAGGGGGATACGGCGGGAGAGGCGCCCCCGGGGTGGACCGAGTCCGCCGCGGACTGGGCCGTGACCAACGACACCAGCGATTCCCCCGAAACCGAGGCCGTCAAGGGGGCGGCCCCCAACGGGGATTACCCCAACCTGCTGAACACCTGCGCGGGACAAGTGGGGGACGGCTCGATCCAGGCGGACATGAAGCTGGCGGCCGCGGGGAACACGGGGGTCCTCCTCTGGCGGTTCACCGGGACCGACTCTCCCCCGGTCACGAACGGCTCCAACTACCAGACGGATATCACCACCGGCACCACCAACAATGTCTCGGTGAATTATTACGACTTGGGGGACAATACCTTCACGACCGTGGCCATCGGCAGTTTCACCCTCAATGCCGGCACCTGGTATACGGTCCTGTTCCAGGTCACCGGCACGGGCGCGGCGGTCACCCTCTCCCTTTCCATCAACGGGACCCAGGTGATCGCGCCCACCACGACCACCTTCTCCATCGGCACGGGCCAGGCCGGCCTCCAGGTCAACAGCGGCTCCACGGTCGAATTCACCAAGGTTTCCATCGCCAAGTTCACCCAGACCTACGACGTGACGGTCAGCGATACCCTGCCCGCGGGTTTCACCTATGTCTCCTCCAGCGGCTCCCCCTCGGTGACCGGCCAGGAGGTGGTCTGGAACCTGGGCACCCTGGCCAACGCGGCCTCCGGCTCCCTGACCGTCGCGGGCACGGCCGGCAACTGCGGCGTGACCCTCGTCAATGCCGGGGAAGCGGACAGCGGCCTTCCCCAAGCCAGCGTGCTTTCCGCACCGGTCTCAACGTTCCTGGCCGCCTGCACGTCCACACCCACAGCCACCTATACGGTTACCAATACGGCCACCCTAACGCCGACCAATACCGCCACCCCCACGAGCACGGCCACCCTGACGGCGACCAATTCGGCCACTTCCACGGCCACCCCTACGGTCACCTTGACCCCGACCGATACCGCCACGCCGACCAACACGGCCACCCTCACGGCAACGGATTCGATGACGCCTACGGATTCGACTACGGCTACGCCTACGCTCACCGTCTCGGCGTCACCGACTGCTTCGGCTACGCCTACTTCGACGACTACTTTGACGGCTACTTCCACGGCGACGAACACGGCCCCACTGACCCCGACCGGTACTTTCACGCCGACCGACACGGCCACTTCCACGGCGACCAATACGGCCACCTTGACCCCGACGGATACCGCCGCCCCGACGAACACGGCGACCCTTACGGCAACCAATTCGGCCACTTCAACAGCAACTTCTACGGTTACTTCTACGGCGACCAACACGGCCATCCTGACGCCGATCAATACCGCCACTCCGACGAATACGGTGACCCTCACGACCACGGACTCCGCTACTTCGACGGCCACATCCACGGCGACCAACACGGCGACGTTGACGCCGATCAATACCGCCACTCCGACGAATACGGCCACGCTCACGGCAACGGATTCGACTACGGCTACGCCTACACCAACGGCCACTTCGACGGCCACATCCACGGCGACTAATACGTCCAACTTGACGCCGGTCACTACCCCCACTCCGACGAACACGGCCACCCTCACGGCAACGGATTCGACTACGCCTACGCCAACGGCCACTTCCACGCCTACCTACACGTTGACGGCTACGCCATCCCGCACTGCCACCGCCACGCCTTCTTCCACGCCCACATCAACGGGAACCCGCCTCCCCACCGGCACCCCCACCGCCACGGCTTCCTTGACCCCCACGCACAGCCCCACCGCAACGGAAACCCCGACCTTGGCGCGCACGGCGAGCCCCACCTGGACCCCGACCCGCACCCTCACGCCGTCATTGAGCGCCTCCTGCGCCTCCGAGTCCGTGAGTATCTTCGATGAAAGGGGGGAATGGGTGGACACCCTTTGCGGGGACCTGCCGCCTATGGCGCCCCAAAGCCTGAAACTCACGGTTTCCTCCTTTGTCCCCAGCGCTTCGGGTCCGGGAGGCGCCTTGACGATCTATTTGAACGGCCAGGTGCTAGCGGTATGGAACGCGACGGGCGACAACGGACAAGTCGTGGCCAACGGGTTCTACTACCTCACCTTGACCCAGACCCTCACCGACGGCACCCAAGTGGTCTTAAACCAGGCCGTTTTCGTGGACCCCTACGCCCAAACCACCCGGGTGGCCATGACGGTGGCGCCCAACCTCGTTTACTCGGGAGGCTTGGTCCAAATTGCCGCGCAAGTGGAGGGAAGCCCGGTCCAGGGCGCCGGGGCTTTCAAGATTTACACGGTCAATGGGGAACGGCTGAGGGCGCTGGACGCGGTCAACGGCCAAGCCGCCTGGGACTTGGCCAACGGGGAAGGGGAGCAGGTCGCCTCCGGGCTTTACCTGATCGTGTTGGACGTGATGGACCCCGTGACGGGCCAACCCGCGCATAAGATCGCCAAGGTGGTGATCTTGAGATAAGTTTTGCCCTCGTCCACATTATTTAAAATCGGGCTGCGCCCGACAAAGGTAATGAGGGCGACATGGTTTTCACTGAGGGGGCGGAGCCCCATTTCAATCGGAGAAACTGTGTGAGCTGTGAGTTCTGAGTCGGCGTATGTTTTTGGTCCTTCGGACCAAAAACCTCCATAATTCAAAATTGAAAATTAAGAATTTAAATTAGGGTTTCGCGGTAAGATGTCCGCGCTATGGAAATCCTCCTCTTGCGCCTGGACCGCATCGGCGACTTCATCCTGGGCATCCCCGCCTACCGCGCCTTAAGGCGGGCCTACCCGGAGGCCCGCATTTCCGTGGTCGTGCCCTCCCCGGTGGCCGAGATCGCCAAGGTCTGCCCCTATTTCAACGAGGTTTACCTCTTCGACGCGCTCTGGCTCCTGCCAGGGCACCCGCCCCTGGCCCGGTGGAAGTCCGCCTGGCAGCTGGTGAAATTCCTCCGCTCCAAACCCATCGACCTGCTTTTGGACTTCCGATATCAAAGCCGGTTGGACCCGCTGGTGGCCGGCCTTTCCGGCGCCAGGGAAAGGGCGGGCTTTGACCTGGGGTGGGTGAGCTGGTTCCTGACGAAAAAAGCCCGCCGCCCCGCCAAGGAACTGCACCAAGTGGACCGGAATTTACAGCTTCTCCAGGCCATCGGCGTCACCGCGGCCGACCGGAAACTGGAGATGTGGTTCGACGAGCGCGACCACAAGACGGGCGAAAACTACCTGCCGGCCCAGGGGCTTTTGCCCGGTGTGCCCCGCATCGCGGTGCACATCGGCGCCGCCACGCCCTCCAAGCGGTGGCGGGAGGACAGCTTCGAGGTCCTCATCCACGAGCTGCACGCCAACACCCAGGCCGATATCGTGGTCATGGGGGGGGAAAGCGACCTGGGTTTCGCCCAGGAAGTGGTGGACGGGCTGGAATGCCCCATCATTAACTTGGTGGGGAAGCTCACGCTGCGGCAAACAGCGGCCTTAATGAGGGATTGCCGGGTTTTCATCGGCTGCGATTCGGGCGCCACCCACCTGGCCGCGGCCTGCGGGGTGCCCGTGGTCTGCCTTTTCTCGGCCGCCAACGAGGCGGAGGTCTGGAAGCCCTGGGGGACCAAGGTCAAGGTGTTAACCCAGCACCCTCCCTGCTCGCCCTGCAAGGCCCACGAATGCCTGAGGACGGACGGTTATTTCTGCATGGCGGAGATCAAAACCGAGGACGTCCTGGCGGAAGTAAAAATGATATTGGAAGAGCACAACTAAGACGGTTGAAGGGCCAGGCCTTCTTCCTCACGTTTCGATAAAAACCGCCATTTTCCCGATTC
>JASHQZ010000165.1 GCA_030038835.1 candidate division FCPU426 bacterium | reverse complement strand
CCCTTTTCAGCCGTAAATTCCATTTCCCCAACTTCCGCTTCCCAAACCGCCGAACTCCTCGCAGCCTCGGGCAATCCCTCAGCGGCCCCTTCATCCGAAACCGCCGACCTTCTATCCGCCTCGGGGGATCCCCTGGCCGCCTCTTTTGCGGACCTTATAAACGGCCTATTGACCCCGGGCATCCCCCCATCCTCCGGCTCCGGTCCCTCGGAGGCCCAGATTTTGGCCCAGCAAGCCAACGAGGAATTCCTGCGGAAACTGGCGCTTTTATCCGGCATGGTGGAACAGGCCCAAAGGGCCATGGATGCCCAAAAGCCCCTTCCCGGCGGGCTTCCCACCCCGGCGGCTTCGGAGTATTACTTCGTGAAATCCCAATTGGCTCAGGTGGGTTTGCCGGGCGAGGTTACCGGCGTGGTCTGACCCGAAAACGCCGGCTTCGGCAAGGGCCTCAATTTTGCCCGTTGGCCGACCAGCGGGGCCCCGAGGCCAAAAGCTCCCCTACGGCCTGGGCGGCCATGGGCTTGGCGAAGAAATAACCCTGGGCTTGCCGGCACTTGAGCGACTTCAGCTTTTCCAGGTGCTCCCGGGTCTCCACCCCCTCGGCGATCACGCCCATGCCCAGTTCGGAAGCCAGGGCGATGATGGCGCGCACGATTCCCACTTTGCTTTCCCCGCCCGTCATGGGCTTCACGAAGGACTGGTCGATCTTCAATACGTCCAGGGGGAAGCGGTGCAGCTGGCTGAGCGAGGAATAGCCCGTCCCGAAGTCGTCCATATGTAGGTGGATGCGGTTGTTCTTGAGCTGGTGGAGGACCAGGGAGGCCGTTTCGAAATTTTCCATCACCACGCTCTCGGTGATCTCCAGGTGGATATGTTCCGGCTCCAGGCGGTTTTCCTGGAGGCGCCGGAGGATGTTGGAAACCAGTTCCCGCTGGATGAACTGCCGGGCCGAGAGGTTCACGGAAACGGAGAAAGAGGCGTCCCCCTTAAACCGGTCCAGCCATTCCCGCCTTTGCCGGCAGGCCTCCTCCAGCACCCAATCGCCGATGGGAAGGATGAGGCCCGTTTCCTCGGCCAGGGGGATGAAATCCGCCGGCGAAACCATGCCCCGCTGCGGATGCTTCCACCGCAGGAGGGCCTCGAAACCGCTGAGGGCTCCCGTTTCCACCTCCACGATGGGCTGGTAATAAACCAGGAACTCCCTGCGTTCCAGCGCGCGCCGCAAATCCGTTTCCAGCCTCAGGTCCTGGACCAGGCCTTCCCCCATGGAGGGGTTGAAGACTTCGTAACCATTTTTGGATTTCCGCCGCGCCCAGTACATGGCCACATGGGCGTCCCTTAGGACCTCCTCGGCCTTGGCGTAGGGCGAAAGCAGGCTCACCACCCCCAGGGCGGCGTCGGGAAATACCGGCTGTCCCTCCAGGTCAAAGGGTTCCCCGAAGGCCTTCAAGACCTTCTCCGCGAAGCGCAGGGCCTGCGCCTCGGGTACCCCGTCCAACAGGGCGGCGAACTCGCTGCCTCCCAAATGGGCCGCCGTGTCGCGGGGCCCCAGGAGGTTCTCCAGCCGCCGCGCGGCTTGCTTGAGCAAAAGGTCCCCGGCCCCGCTGCCCAGGGTATCATTGATCCTGCGGATGCCTCCGAGGCCCAGGAACATCACCGAGGAGCCGTTGGAGGAGTCCTTCCGCAGGCGCTGGAGGGCCTGGCCCACCCGGTCCAAAAACAGCGCCCGGTTGGGTAGGTTGGTCAAGGGGTTGTAAAGGGCGGTTCGGACCAGTTGTTCCTCCGCTTTTTTCAGGGCCGTGACGTCGCGGAATACCGCCAGGCCCCCTTTGGGCCGGCCGTCCTCGTTCCTTAAGGGACGCGCCGTCACGCTTACGAAAGCCCCTTGGGGAACGTTGTCGTTGCGCACGAAGGCCTGCACGTTGTCCGCTTCCTCCCCCCGGATAGCCCGCGTCAGGGGAAATTCCTCTTCGGGAAAGGGAGTTTCGCCGTCGGCCAGGTAGAAGCCGTAATGCCGGACCCAGGAGGGCGGAGCCTTCGGGTCGGGTTCGGAACCCAGGATTTTTTTGGCCGCGCGGTTGAAAAAAGCCAGGCTACCCCCGGCGTCGGCCAGGGCCACGCCTTCTCCCATGTTGTCCAGGATGGAGTTCAGGTATTCGTTCCTTTTCTGAAGGGCCTCCTGGGCCTCCTTGCGTTCCAGGGCGTAACGGATGGTGCGTTCCAAAATATCCACGTCCAGTTTGTTCTTGTTAAGGAAATCATCCGCCCCCAATTTCATGGCTTCCACGTCCACCTGGAAGTCGGCCAGGCCGGTCAGCAGGATCACCGGCGCCCGGCTGATGCGCCGGCTTTCCTTCAGGAAATCCAATCCCGACTCGGGTCCCAACCGGTAATCCACCAGGAAAATGGCGAACCCGGTCTTTTGGGCCAATTCCAGGGCTTGGCGGCTGTTGAAGGCCCACTCCACTGCGAATTTTTGGGTCCGTACCGAGGAAAGCAGTCGCCGGACAATGATGAAGTCGTCCTGGTTGTCGTCCACCATCAGGACCCGAAGGGCCTCGGATTGCATGGGTTGTTCCTCCCAAGTAAACGGTAAAAAAGGTCTCCGGACCCGCCGGGAAGGGGGGAAGGCATTCAGCTTCCGGCGGAAGGTCTGGGGAACGGTTATGTTTTATACGGGATTAAGACGTGGGGAAAAGGTGTTTCAGCACCCTTGGTGCGATGAAAATCGCGGGACAATTCCTTTTAGGATAGGCGAGGAGTTTGGCTTTGTCAAACAAGCCGTCCTTTTTCCCTTTGGAACCGGTTCCCTTGCCAAAAAAGACACAAAATTTGCATTTTTGCCTTTTCCCTACCGGCGCGGTTTGTTCCTTGGGTCTTCGAGGGATCCCGTGAAAAGCAGGAAGGCCATCTTAAAATCCGCGCAAAAGGACCAGAGGGGATACTTCAAGGTAGCCGGCTTATTTTTTTCGATGAGAAAATGAGCCAGCCAGGCCGGGGCATAACCGGCGGCCAGCGCGGCCAGGATCCAGGGGTATCTTCCTCTGCCCAGGGCCCACAACGCCATGCCTACCCCCGTTAAGGTGCCGGCTGCGTGCACCCAGCGGGTGGCGGGTTTCCGGTGTTCCCCCAGGTAGTAGGGCCAGAATTGGGAAAAGGTGGACATCGTCCTTCCATTCCTGGCGGTCTTTGCCTTGCTCACGGATTCACCCTTTATTCACCCTTGGGCTTGGACCCGCTTGTCGAGGACACCGCGGGCCAAGTTAAGGTCCCCAGGGTGGGGCCCAAAAACAAAAAGCCCTTCCCCTTCAGGAAGGGCTCGAATACCCGGGAAGCGCCGGAGCTAATCTTTTTCGCCAAACTTGTTCAGGATGAGGTTCTGGATTTCCACGCTGGCGTCCCGGGCGTCCTCCCCCTGGAAAACCAGGGTGAGTTCCGAGCCGTAACTGGCGGCCAAGGTCATGAGGTTCAACAGGCTTTTGCCGTCCACGGGCCCCATATGGCTTTTTACCAGGATGCGGCATTTAAACTTACAGGAAGTCTTGACGAATTGGGCGGCGGCCCGCAAGTGAAGCCCCAAACGGTTGAGGATCTTGACCTTCTTTTCAATCTCCATGAACGCCTCCTGCTGAAAAAGAAATGGGGATTTCTACGGCCTGGTTTTTCCGGAACGAAAGGTTAAGGGTTTTGAAATTCACCCGGCAAGGCCACTTGCCGGTCCACCAGTGGGCGATGGAAAAGAATTCGAATGGAACTATTTTATCGCGGCATGGGAAAATAGCCCTAATGATTTCCATTTCCCAAAAACGGGGCCATTCCAAGGGTTAAACGGCCGCCGGGGAGGTTGGCCCGCTTTTTGCGTCTTTCATTTGGAATCGGGGGGTGGAGCGGGCCGTTATTCCAGGGCCTTGAGCAGCATCATCAGGCTCACGCCGGCCAGGATGGCGACGAACTGGAAGAGGGCCCGGAAGGACCTCACGTCCTTATGCAGCTGCGGCACCAGGTCCGAACCCGCGATGTAGATGAAGCCCCCCGCCGTCAAGGGGATGAGGATTTGGATGAACCCTTCCATTCTCCCGCCGACCCACCAGGCCGCCAGCCCGCCCCCCAGGGCCGTCACGCCCGTAAGGAAATTGATGAGGAGGGCTTTCCCACGGCTGAAACCGGATTTCACCAGGATGCCGAAATTGCTGAACTCATGCGGGATCTCGTGAAGCATCACCGCCAGGGAGGTGGCCACGCCCATTTTCACACCCACCAAGTAGGATGCGCCGATGATCAGGCCGTCGATGAAATTGTGGGTCACATCGGCCAGGATGTTGAGGTAGCCGTAAGGCTGTATTTCCCGGTGTTCGTCCGAATGTTGGTGCCGCCAGTGCAGGAAATTCTCCAGGATAAAAAAGACCAGGATGCCCGCGATGACGAAGAGGGAGGCCTCGGAAGATCGGGATGGGTCCGAGTAGGCTTCCGCCAAAAGGTGGAGGAAGGCGTCCCCGAAAAGGGCACCCACGGCCAGGGCCACCAGCCCGAAAACGATCTTATGGAAGGATTCGTGGCTCAAGGCGAAAAGCGAGATGCCGATCAACGAAAGCAGGCTGACCACCACCACGCTGAAAACCATGTAAAGGAAGGCTGGAGCCATAGGGGCCATACACTAGCCATCTAAACCCCCAGTTTCAACCTTTAAAATCCCCTGAACCTAACCCCTTGCGGGCTGGATTTGCCGCTCCCCCTTCCTATTGTTAAGGAAAAAAGGAGGCAACCATGGATTTCACGCGCCTACTTTCCAATGAAAACCTGCCCGCGACCTCGTCTCCCCGTGACCTGGCCCCCTACGACAACGAAGGGCTGCTGGACGCTTATTCCAGCGCGGTCATTTACGCCTCCGAGAAGGTCAGCCCCTCGGTGGTCAATATTGACGTCTTCCAAAGGGGAAGCCGCTTCCGGGAGCAGGACAGCTCCCTCCACAAGGCGGGCAGCGGTTCAGGGTTCTTTTTCACCCCCGACGGTTTCATCCTGACCAACAGCCACGTGGTGCATGGGGCCCAGGAAATGGAAGTGACCCTCCTGGACGGCCAATCCCACAAGGCACGCCTGATCGGGGAGGACCCGGATTCGGACATCGCGGTCATCCGCATCGATGCTTCCGGCTTCAAGCCCGCCGACCTGGGAGTCTCCCAGCAGCTGCGGGTGGGCCAGCTGGTGGTGGCCATCGGGAGTCCCCTGGGCTTCCAGACCACCGTGACGGCGGGCGTGGTTTCGGCCCTGGGCCGGTCCCTGCGTTCCCGGTCCGGGCGCCTCATCGACAACGTCATCCAAACCGACGCGGCCTTGAACCCCGGCAACTCGGGGGGCCCCTTGGTCAACTCCCGGGGCGAGGTGGTGGGCGTCAACACGGCCACCATCGTGGCGGCCCAGGGGTTGTGCTTCGCCATCGCCATTGACACGGCCAAACGCGTGGCCATGCAAATCATGAGGTACGGCCGCGTGCGCCGCAGCTTCATCGGCATCGGCGGCCAGAACATCGACATTCCCCGGAACATCGTCCGCTACTTCGAGCTGCCCGTGGAAAAGGGCGTGCTCATTGTGGCCGTGGAAGACGGCGGTCCGTCCCAGAAGGCGGGTTTGCGGGAAGGGGACGTGATCGTGGGTTTCGAGGGCCAGCCCGTGGAGGGCATGGACGACCTGCACCGGATGCTGACCGACGAGAAGGTCGGCGTGGAATCCTCCCTTTCAGTCATCCGCAAGTCGGAAAAGACGGCGGTGCGGGTGGTTCCGCAGGAATCCACCCGGCAATGAAAGGACCTTCCTTGCGGCGAATGTTCCTTGAATGAGGAACGTGCCTATCCCGTCATTCCCGGGCTACAAAACCGGCGGCCTTTCCACGGGGCGAATATTTTTTTGTGGATTCGGCTCGCACGCATTAAATTCGCGTTATTTTTTCGCCCCGCCCCTTTCGCTTCGGTTTTATTTGTGCGTTAATAAGCGTGAAGCGGCTTGTGATTTGCTATGGAGGGGAATCCCATGAATGATTCGTCGAGCATCCTGGAAAAGCGGAGCCATTCCCGTTTTTCCGTCAAGCTCCCCATCCAATACCGCCTCATGAATGGGTCCGAACCGGTGGAAAGGTTCAAAGGCAAAGTAGCCCTTGGCAAGGACCTCAGCCAGGAGGGCGTTTTCATCAAGATCGCCCCGGACAAGGCGCTGCGTACCGGCGAGGTGATCCGGCTCGATATCAGCCTTCCCGAAATATCCAAGCACCTCTTCGCTTTCGGCGAGGTGGTGTGGGTCAACCGCCTGGGCGCCGGCATTCATTTGATGCTGATGCCGGAGGAAGACCGCCGGTTCCTCAACAGTTACCTGGCCCAAATGCAGTATTCCTGAAATTCCAAGTCCCGCCCATTTCCTCTTACAAAGACGGCATTAAATCCGGGTTTCTCCCGGCAACTTTTCCCTATACCCTCTCGTCCAACCTGCAGAGGAGAGATGTTTAAACTTTAACTTGGGAGGAAATCATGAAGAGGATCGTTTCCGCCGCCGCTTCGCTGCTTTTGATGGGGGCCACGGGTCTGGCACTGGCCGATACCCCCCCGCCCCCGCCCAAACCCATCCACCACCCGCGCATCCACGAGGTACACGACCGCATGAGGGACCAGGAAAAGCGCATTGAGGCCGGACTCAAGGCTGGCACCCTGACGCCGGCCCAAGCCAAGGCTCTCCGGGACGTGCTGAAGTCGGTCCATGCCCAAATGGAGGCCGATTACAAGGCCAACGGGAAACGCGAACTGACCCCGGACCAACAAAAGCAGCTCAACCAGCTGCTGGACGAGAATTCCAAGACCATCTACGGGGAAAAACACGACGATAGCTCGGCGCCTGCCGCGAACGGGTCGGCGGGATCCGACTCGGGGTCTTCCGCCGGTTCTTCTTCCTCCAACTCGTCTTCCGCGGGAAGCTCGACGGGAGCCGCGGCTCCGGCGGGAAATGCCAACGGTCAATAAATCGACGGAAGCTGGTTTTCAAGGCTGGGGGGTTGCGATACCGCCCAGCCTTTTTTGTTTTAGAAGCGCCAAAATCAAATGGGTTTCTGAAATCGTTATAAACCCGCCATAAATCTCAACTGTAGGACTTTCCTTCAAGCGGGGAGTTTCTTGGGTTTTAGCCTGGTAAAGTCCCCGGCTTTCCTGCCGTTAGGATTTGTGGGGATGAATGAGGAATCTTCATCCCGCGAAGGTGGAAAAATGGATCCTATTTCTAACGTAAATTCCGGCGCCAATAGCCTCTTGGGCCAGAATTACCTCGCGATCCAGGTCCTGGAACAGACCATCGACCAGCTCGTAAACCAGGAACTGGCCGCCCACAAAGTCGACCCGGCGAAGTCCGTGGCCCGCCAGATCACCGACAATTTCCAACAGCAGCTGGCGAAAGCTTCAGGGGAGGTACAGCAAGCCCAGGTGGAGGTGGCGGCCTCGTCGCCTCCGGGAAATCCCCAGGCCATGGAGAACTACGCTTATTGGAAATCCCAGTTGGAATATCTCCAAGGCCAAGACGCCACGACTTCAGGGATTCCGGCCGATACCACTGAAAATTCCTAAGCGACCCCTACCTTAATCTTATCTAATAGGCCGTTCATCCCAAGGCTAACGCCTCTGTTTTCTCCTTTGAAAGGGGCTTGGAACCGCCTTCCATTATCGTAATTTCCTTCCCTACCTCAGCGATCGATTTCAAGATTGGATTGAGTTTGTGGCCTAAGGGGGTCAGTGCGTACTCCACCGTGGGGGGGGAGCTGTTCATGACGGCGCGGGTGACCACGCCCCGTTTTTCCAGTTCCCTCAGGCGGGTGGTCAAAACTTTGGCGGAAATCGGCCCCAAGTCCCTTTTCAAGTCGCCGAACCGCCGCGGCTCCGTTCTCAAATACCAAAGGATTTGGGGCGTCCAGGCCCCGGCCAAAAGTTTCAAACTGGTCTCGAGCGGACAATCTTGAGGCGGGGGGCCGGATTTATTGGGGCGGTGCCGAATCATTACTTTCCTCCTCGG
>JASHQZ010000164.1 GCA_030038835.1 candidate division FCPU426 bacterium | reverse complement strand
TGGCCGCCCCATAGGCCGGCGTACCACCGGGACAAGCCGCGGCGGAAAAACCACGCCACGCCTAATACGATCCAGAAGAGGACGGAATACAGCAAGGAAAACAAGAGGAGGGTGGGGGAATAGGACATCTTGACGATATGGGTCCCGGGTTGCGGGAGTTCCAAAGCCCGGAAGGCTCCGTCCGCCTGGTAGAGGGCCGCCTCCTGGCCGTCCACCCAGGCTTTCCAGCCTGGGTAATAAGAATCGGAAAGGAACAAGAAGCAGGGCCGGTCGTTAACGCAATGGATTTCCAGGCCGTTCCAATCGTATTGGGTGATCGCCGCTTCTCCCACCCATCCCTTGGGCCAATCCGGCTTGTCGGACGGATCCTGGGCCAGGATAACTTCCTGGTGGGGGTCCACTTTTTGGTCCCGGATATCGTAAATAGCCTGGTTGAAATCAGTGTCGACCGAATATCCGCCCACCATGAAGGCCCGGGGAAAGGCCTTGGTATCCGTCCAATAGTTGGTGGAACCCGGGATGTACTGCCATCTCTCCGTGGAGGCGAAATCGCCGAGCCGCCAGCGGTAGGTGAGCCGGATTAGGTCCGGCAGGGGTGTTTCCGAATACCGCCACTGCTCTTGAAGGTACTTATAAGTCCATTGGATCTGGGTGATGTTGGTCATCACGGCCGGGACCTTCCAAAGGATCTCGTAATCCGAATCGGCCGTGGTCTCAGGCTGGATCCGGGGGTAAGTGGGGTCGTCCTGGGCCGCCTTGATGATTTTGGGGTCCATCATCCTCCAAGGGTCCCAGTAACCGTGGTAGTCGTAGCTGCCTCCCGAGCCGGAGATGTTCACCCAGGCGAAATGGCCCATATCCAGGGCGGTCAGGGCCAAAAGGGCCAAGGGGATCCATTGGGTGAGCGTCTTGCGGGCTGGCCCGGGCCGGGACTTCCTCCGCCAATAATCCATCCAAGCCTCCAAACCCATGGCGGCCAGGCAGCACAAGGCGAAGGTGGTTAAAAGCATGATGCGGGCCAGGCTCCGGTTTTTTCCGAATCCGGGAAGGTAGTTGAAAAAAAACATGAAAACGGCGTTGGTCAGTGCGGTGGAGTTGGCCATGGCCAGGGTCGTAGCCAGGAGGGCGGCGAGGGCGAACCACCACACGGCGGGCCTTTTCAACGCGAGTCCCAAAAACCCGGACAGGGCCAGGAAAAGGGGGACGAGCCCGATATAAGCCACCACTTCCTGGTAGCCCCACATGCCGTGATAATCCCCATGGCCCGGACCGCCCAGGAAAAAAGGGTTGAGGAAGAATTGGAAATATTGTGGATTGAAAATGTCCTTCAGGATGTCGGACATGGGCCAATACCAGCGGTCGCACAAATGCGCGAACTGGTAGCCGGGCGCCAATTCGCAAAAACCGATGGAAAATGAAATGAAAACCAGGACCGCCCCCGAGCCCAACAGCTCCTTCCAGCTGATTTTCCCGCTGATCCAGGCCCATCCCAGCCAAAAACCGCCCAGCATCATTTCATACATGTTGATTTGGGGAAAACCCTCCAAAATGCAAAGCCCCATGGCCGTGGCGGCAAGGACCAGTCCCGAAAAGGCCCTGTGGTTCACAAACCTTTGCAGGCCCATCATGAAAAGGGGCATCCAGCAGGCCGCCCAAACGATATTAGGGTGACCCCAGTAATAATGGCCCATGAAAAAGCCTGAAAAAATAAAGGCCAGGCTCCCCATGCAGGCCCCCTGCCATCCGCAACCCAGGCCGCGGATGAAGAGATACATGAAGGAGGAGGCCAACAAAAAATGGAGGATGTAATCCCAAGTGAAGGCATAGGAAATGGGGTGGATGAGGAAAAACAGCAGGTTAAAAGGGGAAAAGGCACCGAAGGACGGAAGCGGAATCCCCAGGCTGCTGTAAGGGTCCCAAAAGATCGGCTGCAATCTTTTGAGGCTTTCAATCCACAGCCATTTGAAGGGAAGAGCTGTGGTCATGTCGTACCCGCCCGGCGTATAGTCCGGGCGGACCAAGACAGGGCCCAGCATTAAGAGGATGAACAAGCCAATAAAGGCCATGACATTTCGGGTGGTTTTATCAAAAAAGGCTGGCCGACACACGGCGTCCCCTTCCCTTTCTTCGCGGAAAAGGCGCGAGAGATTCGAAAGCCGCCCTCTTTCCCCAGGTTTCGGACTGGAAAAGCCGCGGCTTTCGCGGCGGAGAGCTTTTGGATTTTTTTTCCGGGTCTTGGCCATCGGATTCCTCAAGCTAAAGAATAAACTCCTTAAAAAAATAAAGCGACCTAAGGGGCCGTCGTTGGAGCGGCTGCCGGTGAAGTGGAATTTGCGGCCAGGGCTGCTTCATCCAAGGGTTTTTCCCAATCCCCGGCAATGGAATGGACCTGCACTAGGGGAAACTGGTGCTCCTGGTCGAAGGCCGTCAAAAGTTCTGCCTCGTGCGGGCCAGCGGTCAGGTTCAGGCGCGCGGTCCGGAGGGTGTTCCCCACGGGCTTTTGCATTTCCAGGATTTTTTTCCCGTCCAGCCAAAACTGGGTGCAGTTGTTGGTCTGGAGACGGAACTCATATTTCCCGGCCTGAGGAGCGTTCCATTCGCCGGCTACCCTTCCCGTATCCCCTCCCTGCACATTGGCCACCGGGAGGGCGTCGTTCCAATGGGCCTCCCGGTCCTCATACCGGATGACCCCGCGGCACAGGGGCAACCCCAGGTAAAACTTCCGGGACCAGTCGGAGGAAGGGGTATACCTCGCGTAAAAATAATCGCCTGGGTTTTGGGAAACCTGGCCAAAGGGGACGGTGATCCATTTGAGCGAATTGATGGGCCAAGCGCTGTCTTTCTCGTGCCAAGTCCCTCCCGGGAATGCCTTGCTGAGTTTGTCCCGATCTTGGTCGTCCCCACCCCAAATCACCACCGCCAAATCCTTCCCTTTTTCCCCTTCCGGCAGGTCGATGGGATTGGAATCGAGGACCTGGTGGACATCCTTTCCCTCGCTGACCAAATCCCAGGCGCTTTCCCCGAAATGGCCCACGAGGGGGACGAGGTAAATCCGGTACTGGGGGAGGATGTCGATAACATCTTGGACCATGCTGTCGGACCAGCGCATGTTCATCCAATCCAGCAGGATTTGGACATTGGTCGCCAAGGCCCAAATTCCCATTGCCAACAGGAGGGCGTTGCCCCAAGCCTCCCCCTTCCTCAAGGGGGAGGAACGGAAAGCTTTCCAAAGCCGGTAGGCGCCCCAGGCCGCGATCAGGAACATGGGCAGCAAGGTCGCCATGAGCCGGTTGGAATGCGCCCCGTGGGTCACGAAAAAGGCGGCGTAACCGATGAACCAAAGGCCGAGTATGGCGCTTTGGATGAGGCGGGGCCGCGCCACATAAGA
>JASHQZ010000163.1 GCA_030038835.1 candidate division FCPU426 bacterium | reverse complement strand
AAGAGAAGGAAGGGGACCCCTTTTCCCTGCGCCGGGTGCGGATGGATATCCACAACCTTTTTTCCATGGGAGATTTCAAGGACGTGAAGGTGGAGGCCCAGGAGGGCGCCAAGGCGGACCAAGTTATCCTGGTTTTCAAGGTGACGGAGAGACCCCTCATCAACGAGATCATCTTCCGGGGCAATAAAAAATGGGATTCGAAGAAATTCCTCGGGGAAATGAAGTTGGCCCCCAAGTCCCCCTTTAACCAGTCCCAATTGAACGACGACCTTGCGGCGGTCAAGAAACTTTACCTGGACGAGGGTTACCCCAATGTCACGGTGGACGCCAAGATCCAGGCCGACCCCCAGGCCAACAACGTGAACCTTGTCATCGATATCTTTGAGGGAACCCAAATCAAGATCGGTAGCATTGACGTCGTCGGCGCTAAGGCCTTCAGCAGCGACAAGATCGCGGGCCAGATGAAGGAAAACCACAAGGGGGACAAGTACAAACCCGATGACTTGGACGACGACTTGAAGGCCATCGAGGACTTTTACCACGACGAGGGCTACCTGAAGGCCGCTGTCCTGAGCCACGAGGAGAAGTTCAGCCAGGAAAAACGGCGGGTTTACATCACCCTGAAGATCAATGAGGGGGTCAAATATATGCTGGGCGACATGAAGTTCCTGGGCAACATCCTTTTCGACGATGCCGATCTGGAAAGAGCCTTGGGGCTTAAAAAGGGTGATCTTTTAAGGAAAAAAGATTTCGACGACGGGGTAAAGCGGATGAGGACCCTTTACGGGGATAAAGGCTATATTTTCTCCAATATCAACCCCGATATGGACTATGACGACGATTTGAAACGGGTGGACGTCACCTTCACCGTGACCGAGGGGCAAGTGGCGTACGTGCAGGATATTAAGATCGTCGGAAACTACAAAACGCAAGATTACGTCATCCGCCGTGAATTGGAAATCCACCCGGGCGACAAGTTCGAGGCTGACAAAATCAAGCTTTCAATCCAGAACCTCCAAAACCTTGGATTCTTCGACGAGGTCGATCCAGAGGTGGAACCCGGGGACAGCCCGGACAAGGAAATCCTGGTCTTCCGCGTGAAGGAACGGAGGACGGGTTCCATCAGCGTAGGCGGCGGTTACAGCTCCATCCAGGGCCTGGTGGGGAACGTGAAACTGGAGGAAGCCAACCTATTCGGCAAGGGCCAGCACGCCAGCATCGACATGGAGTTCGGGTCCCTTGTGTCCAGCTTCAGCGTCGGGTTCACCGAGCCTTGGCTTTTCAATACCCGCACCTCCCTGACGATCAGCCTTTTCGACACCACCCAGTATTGGACCACCGCGACCCCCAACCCGGACGGCACCAACACTTTTTACACAGAAACCTCGATCGGCGGTTCGGTGAGCCTGGGGCGCCGGTTGAGCCGTTATTGGAGCGTTTTCGGGGCCTACTCACTGCAAAACGTCGATATCTATAATGTCGACTCCTATTTCACCACTGTCGGCACGCCCCAGTACATCGCCGCCACGGACACCACCACCAGCAGCATCACGCCCCGTATCGTGTATGACAGCCGGGACAATTTTTTCAATCCCACCTCGGGATGGAAACACTCCCTCTCCGTGGAATTCGCGGGGGGCCCCTTGGGATTCGACAATAACTTCATCAAGGTGATCGGCGATTCAAGCCATTTCATGCTGCTGCCGGCTGACTTCGTCCTGGGGGAACACGTCAACATCGGGGTGGGCCAAGGGTACTGGTGGTCCGGCCGGGGATACACGGACCTGCCGATCTACGATAAATTCTACGCGGGTGGGATGGATACCCTCCGCGGTTACAACTTCCGCACCGTCGGCCCGGTATCGGGAGGGGACGCCATTTTCGTCTCCAACACCGAACTGCGTCACGTCATCATCGGGCCACTCCTGGGGGTTGTTTTCTTCGACACGGGCAATTGCTGGACTAACGCATGGAGCCTGGACGAATCCCATGTTCAGTATGACTGGGGGCTGGGGGTGCGATTGACCATCCCGGGCACGATCATGAATATCCGCCTGGATTACGGCTGGGCCATCGACTCCGAGCTAGGGGCTGCCGCCGCCCCGCCCGGTGGGGTGCTCAACTTTAACCTCGGCAACCTCTTCTAGAAGAAGCTGATGGAGGGCAGCCGGTAGCTGATCGCTACCGGCCATACGCTGACAGCTGAATTTGGCAGGTTGTCCCGCACACTCCTTTCGCCTATCCTACGCGCATGAAAATCTTACTGACGAATGACGACGGCATAGACGCGCCGGGTTTGAAGGCGCTTTACCAGGCTGTCCATGCCCTCGGGGAAGTGGCGGTTTCGGCCCCGGACCGGCAGGCCAGCGCCACGGGACATTCCATTTCCCTGAACACCCCTTTCAAGGTCCTTTCCCCGGCCTGGCCCGGCGTTCCTTATTCCTACCGGGTTTCCAGCACACCGGCGGATTGCGTGAGGACGGCGGTGTTGAAGCTCCTGCCCTGGAAGCCCGATTTGGTGATCTCCGGCATCAACCAGGGGGCCAATTACGGCTCCTTGATCCTTTACTCGGGCACCGTGGCCGCGTCCGCCGAGGGCGTTCTTTTGGGGATTCCCGCCATGGCCGTTTCCCTCGCCAGCCATACCTACAAGGATTTCACCGCCAGCGGTTTTTTCGCCAGGAAGGTCGCCGAATGGATCCGGGAAAAGGGAATGGCGAAAGGGGTCTTCCTGAACCTCAATGTGCCTCCCCTGGAAGCGGGCGCCATCAAGGGAATGGCCCTGACCCACCAGGGACAGTTCAGGCATGTGGATGACCTGGAACCCCACGCGTTACTGGAGGACCACTTCAGTTACGTCCTGAACAGTCCCAGCGAACCCTTGATGGAGCATCCGGAGTCCGATGTGGCCAAAGTGAAGGAAGGTTACGTATCGGTCACCCCCCTGCACTTAGACCTCACGGCCAAACAACATTTCGCGCAATTTTTCGACTGGCCCTGGGAAGAAAGCCTGGAAATAAAATAAAGGAAACATTGGGCCGGTACCTGGAGGTTTTGTGAGGGAAAGAATAGAACATGTTTTGGAAGAAATCCGGAAAATCTTGCGGGCCGACGGGAGTGATGTTGAACTCGTTGGCATCGCCCCGGAGGGTATAGTCCAAATCCGGTTCAAGGGCGTCTGCGGCTCTTGCGGCGGTTCGATGAAAACCTTGAGGCGTGGAGTGGAACGGATGCTGATGGAACAAGTCCCGGAAGTGAAAGGCGTGGTCGAGTTTTAAGCGCCGAACGCGGTTTTTTGTTGGTGGAAATCCTGAAGTCTTTTATACTGATTTCGTTTTCCCCGTCAATTTCCTTTCCTCGCCATCGTTGAATTTAAAACCGTTTTAGCGCCTTACCCCCGGTCCCGCCCAGGGTGGAATCGGACGATTTTATTTTCAAGGGAGAAATGGTTTGATCGCGCGCTACACCTTGCCAGAAATGGGGTCCATTTGGTCCGAACAGTCCAAGTTCGAGTCCTGGCTCAAGGTGGAAATAGCGGCCTGCGAGGCATGGACCCGCCTGGGCGGGATTCCCCCCAAGGACCTGGCCGTCATCAGGAAAAAGGCGAAGTTTTCCGTCCGGCGCATCGAGGCCATTGAACGCAAGACCAACCATGACCTGATCTCCTTCCTGACCTCCGTGGCTGAAAACGTGGGCCCCTCCTCCCGGTTCATCCATATGGGTCTCACCTCTACCGACGTGGTGGATACGGCCCAAGCCTTGCAATTGACCGCGGCCTCGGATTTGCTCCTGGACCAGCTGGAAAGCTTGGGGGAAATACTAAAACGCCAGGCCCGGAAACACCGTTACTCCATGATGATCGGCCGCACCCACGGGGTGCATGCCGAACCCGTCACATTCGGCCTCAAGATGGCCTTGTGGTACGACGAGGTGGGCCGCCAGGTCGAACGCCTCCAACAGGCCCGGAAGCACGTGGCCGTCGGCAAGATTTCCGGGGCCGTTGGCACTTTCGCCAATATCGATCCGCGCGTGGAAAAGCATGTTTGCCGAATTTTGGGGCTTAAGCCCGCGCCCGTTTCCACCCAGACCCTCCAACGCGACCGACACGCTTATTTTCTTTCGGTCTTGGCGGTCGTGGCCTCGTCACTGGAAAAATTTTCCACCGAAATCCGCAATCTTCAGCGCACGGAGATCCTGGAGGCGGAAGAGTATTTCGCCGAGGGACAAAAGGGTTCCTCGGCCATGCCGCACAAACGAAACCCGCTGACCGCCGAGAGGGTGGCCGGCCTGGCTCGCGTCATGCGGGGTTACGCCCTGGCAGCCCAGGAAAACGTGGCTTTGTGGCATGAAAGGGACATCACTCATTCCTCGGCCGAACGGATCATCCTGCCGGACGCCACAATCCTTCTTCACTACATGCTGGCCAAGTTCACCGGGATCATGGAAAAACTTAACGTTTATCCGGAGCGCATGAAGCGCAACATCCAACTGACCCGGGGTTTGGTTTCCTCCCAACAGGTGCTCCTGGCCCTCGTGAAACGAGGTTACACGAGGGAAAAAGCCTATGCCATCGTTCAGCGCAACGCCTTGGACGCTTGGAAAAACGAGGCTAATTTCCGTCAATTGATCGAGGCGGACCCGGATGTCACGAAGTCGCTGACTCCGGCCGAGATTGAAGAATGCTTCAACCTTTCCTATCACTTAAAGAACGTGGATTACATCCTTAAACGGGCCGGTGTTCTTTGAGCACCGGCCCGTTTAAGTTTTGAATGTTTAATTTTAATCATGGAAATTTTTCGGCCTTTGTTTGGCCGAAAAGCAACCTTCATTTAAAATTGAGAATTCAAAATTCATAATTGGAGCGAAGCGACATGGTTTGGCATGTGAGCGTTTATGTGACTTTAAAGCCTTCGGTGCAAGATCCCCAAGGCGCGACGGTGCAGCGGGCCTTGAACCAGATGGGGTATCAGTCGGTCCAAGGCGTGCGGATGGGAAAGTTCACCGAACTCGAATTCGACGGAAAACTGTCCGAGGCCGAAGTGAAAAAACAAGCCGATGAGATATGCGACAAGCTATTGGCCAATCCCAACATCGAATCCTATCGGTTCACCATGGAGAAAAAATGAAGCAACTGCCGACACGAAGCTGCCAAGACACGAAGAAAATCAAAGATTTGGCTTTAGGGCCGTCTTTCGTGTCCTTGTGGCTTCGTGTTGGATGTTGGTGGAGGATTTCATGAGGTTCGCCGTAACGGTTTTCCCGGGTTCCAACTGCGATCACGATTGCGAATACGTGATCCGGGACGTCATGGGCCAGCAGGTCGAGATGGTCTGGCACAAGGAAACGGATTTAAGGAATCCCGACTGCGTGGTGGTGCCGGGGGGTTTTTCCTACGGGGATTACCTGCGCACAGGCGCCATCGCCCGCTTTTCCCCCGTCATGAAGTCTGTGGCGGATTTCGCGGCCAAGGGCGGGCTTGTGATCGGCATCTGTAACGGCTTCCAGATCCTCTGCGAGGCGGGACTTTTGCCGGGCGTCCTCATCCGCAACAAAAGTCTCCAGTTCATCTGCAAGAACATTTACATCAAGGTAGAGCAAACCGATACGCCCTTCACAAATGCCTGCAAACCCGGCCAGGTCCTGAAGATCCCTATCGCCCACGGGGAAGGAAATTACTTCATCGATCCCGAAGGCTTGAAAAAGATCACGGGAAACGGCCAGGTTGTGGTGCGCTATTGCGATGAAAAGGGAAACGTAACGCCGCAGGCCAACCCCAACGGCTCTTTGGATGGTATCGCCGGCGTGTGTAATCTAAGGCGCAATGTGTTTGGACTTATGCCGCATCCGGACCGTTCTGGGGAGGACGTTTTGGGCAGCCATGACGGGCAATATATCTGGAAGTCCATTTTGGGTGCCAAAGTAGGTGCGGCATGACTTCCTCCATCACGGACGTTGAGATCACACCGAAGGTCGTCCAAGAGCACGGCCTTAAGCCCGACGAATATGACCGCATCTGCAAGATCCTGGGCCGCAAGCCTAATATCACCGAGCTTGGCCTTTACTCGGTCATGTGGAGCGAACACTGTGGCTATAAGCATTCCCGGGCCCTCCTCAAGACCCTGCCCACCAAGGGCCCAAAGGTCCTCCAAGGTCCAGGTGAGAACGCGGGCATCATGGACATCGGAGAAGGATGGGCCGTGGCTTTCAAGGTGGAGTCCCACAACCACCCCTCGGCCATCGAACCCTACCAAGGCGCGGCCACAGGCGTGGGCGGAATCCTCCGCGACATCTTCACCATGGGCGCCCGGCCCATTGCTTCCTTGAACTCCCTGCGTTTCGGCCCCCTCGCCGACCCAAAGGTCAAAAGGCTTTTCTCGGGCGTGGTCCGGGGAATCGCCGACTACGGCAATTGCATGGGCATCCCGACCGTGGCAGGGGAAGTTGTTTTCGACGAGTCCTATACCGAAAACTGCCTGGTCAACGCCATGTCGGTGGGGCTGGTGCGGTACGAACATATCATCAAAGGCCGCGCCAGTGGCGTCGGCAACCCGGTTATCTACATCGGCGCCACCACGGGCCGGGACGGCATTCACGGCGCCACCTTCGCCTCCACGGAGATAACGGATGAGTCCACGGAAAAACGAAGCGCGGTGCAGGTGGCCGATCCCTTCATGGAAAAGCTCCTCATGGAAGCCACCCTGGAACTCATTCACGACGATCTTTTGGTGGGCATCCAGGACATGGGCGCAGCGGGGCTGACCTGCTCCACCTGCGAAATGGCGAGCCGAGGCGGGGCGGGAATCGAGATCGACGTGGCCAAGGTGCCCCAGCGGGAAAAGGGGATGACTCCCTATGAAATCCTTCTCTCCGAGTCCCAGGAACGCATGCTCCTGGTGGCCAAGCCCGATTGCGAGCAAAAAGTCCATGAAATCCTGGCCAAGTGGGACTTGCACGCGGCCACCATCGGTTTCGTGACCGACACGGGGCGCATGGTGGTCAAGGAAAACGGAAAGGTCGTGGCCGATGTGCCGGCCGATTCCCTGACCGAAGCCCCGGTGTACCATCCGGCGAAGTCCGAGCCGGACATCCTGAAAAAACACCGGGAATTCGACGAGGCGGCCGTGCCGGTACCCTCCCATCCGCAGGAGGTTTTGGAGAAGCTCCTCTCCGATCCCACCCTCGCCAGCAAGCGCTGGGTTTACCGCCAGTACGACCACATGGTGCGCTCCAATACCCTCGTGCGTCCGGGGTCGGACGCGGCCGTGATCCGGGTGAAGGGAACTCCCTTGGGGCTGGCCATGACGATCGACGGCTTGGGTTCCTACTGTGCCTTGGACCCCTACGAGGGCGCCAAAACCGTGGTGGCGGAAGCGGCTCGCAACATCGCCTGTTCTGGGGCGGAACCCATTGGGATGACGGACTGCCTGAATTTTGGAAGCCCCGAAAAACCTGAGGTTTACTATTATTTCGACCGGGTCATCGCCGGATTGGGCGACGCCTGCCGGGCCTTCCATATCCCCATCACGGGCGGCAATGTCTCCCTTTACAACGAAAACCCCTCGGGCGCCATTGACCCCACCCCCATTGTGGGAATGATCGGGCTTTTTACCGATGTGTCCACCGCCGTCACGCAATGGTTCAAGGACGAAGGTGATCTTATTTATTTACTGGGAGATATCGGGGATTCCATCGGCGGGAGCCGCTACCTGCAGGTGGTCCATGGAAAAAAGACGGGCTTGTGTCCTAAATTGAATATGGAGATGGAGCATAAGCTCCATCAAGCCTTGAAGGCCATGGCGGACGGCCGCCTCCTCCGAAGCGCCCATGATTGTTCGGATGGCGGTTTTGCCGTGGCCTTGGCCGAATCCTGCGTCACGGGATGGACCCATGAGGCGAAGACACACGGCGCGAAGGTCGAATTGCCCGGCCAGGGACGGGTGGATGGACGGCTTTTCGGCGAGGCCCAGTCCAGGACCATCATTTCCTGTAAACCCGTCCTGGGCGCCCAAATCGAGGCTTTGGCCGGGAAATTCGGCGTTCCTTGTGCGAAAATAGGCCAGGTAGGAGGCGACGCGTTGTTGATCGGCGGTGAAATCAACGCTCCTGTCGCCCGGCTGGCGGATTTGTTCTTTACAAGCATCGAAAAATTAATGGCCTAGGGCCAAAGGCGGAAAAAACCTGATGCGAGAAAAGGTGAACGGGCAAGAAAACGATTCCCAGGTGAACCGGCGTTTGGATGACGACAAGCCTCACGACCAATGCGGTGTCTTTGGAATTTACGGCCATCCCGAGGCGGCCAAGATCACCTACCTGGGCCTGCATTCGCTGCAGCACCGGGGCCAGGAGTCTGCGGGCATCTGCACCATGGATAATGGCCGCCTTTTCAACCATAAGCGGATGGGACTGGTGGCCGACATATTCGACGAAGCGGCCTTCAAGGAGCTGCCGGGACGGGTGGCCATCGGCCACGTGAGGTACTCCACCACGGGTTCCAGCCAGCTCAGGAATGCCCAGCCCATTGCCGTGGAATACGCCCGGGGCAGTATCGCCATCGCCCATAACGGCAACCTGGTCAACGCCCGGCGCATCCGGGACGAGCTGGAGGCCCGGGGTTCCATCTTCGTCTCCACCGTGGACTCCGAGGTCATCGTGCACCTGCTGGCCCGGTCCACCAGCCACACCATGATCGAAGGGGTCATTGAGTCCCTCAAACAGGTCCGGGGCGCCTATTCCCTCTTGATCCTTTCGGATGAGGGCATGATCGGCGTGAGGGATCCCCAAGGGTTCCGGCCCCTTTGCCTGGGCAAATTAGGCGACGCCTGGGTCCTGGCCAGCGAGACCTGCGCTTTCGACATCGTGGACGCCAAGTACATCCGCGACGTGGAGCCGGGCGAGATCGTCCTGATCAATGAGAACGGCCTGGTTTCCATCAAGCCCTTTGAGAAAACCACCCCCGCCATGTGCATCTTCGAGTACATCTATTTCGCCCGCCCGGATTCCCGCATCTACAATACAAGCGTCCAAAAGGTCCGAAAGCGCCTTGGCGCCATCCTGGCCCAGGAAGCCTATGTGCCGGCGGACGTGGTGGTGCCCGTTCCGGATTCCTCCAACATGGCCGCCACGGGGTTCGCCGAAGAGTCGAAGATCCCTTATGAGTTGGGCCTTATCCGGAACCATTACGTTGGCCGGACTTTTATCGAACCGGACCAGACCATCCGTGACTTCGGGGCGAGATTGAAATACAACGCGGTCCGGGAATCCTTGGAAGGGAAGAGGGTCATCCTTATTGACGATTCCATCGTTCGCGGGACCACCATGCGCAAGATCGTGAAGATGCTCCGGAACGTGGGCGCCAGGGAAGTGCATTTGCGGATCACTTCGCCCCCCATCATTTCACCCTGTTTCTACGGCATGGATTTCCCCAGCCGAAAGGAACTGATCGCGGCAACGCACAGTTTGGAGGAAATCCAAACCTACTTGAGGGTGGATAGCCTGGCTTATCTTTCCGTGGAGGGCATGATGAAGGCGGTGGAGGGTACACCCCAGGGCCATTGCGCGGCATGCTTTACGGCCAAGTACCCTGTGCCTTTCGACGAGGAGACGGAGAAGTACAGTCTAGAAGCGGCGAAGTGTTAGCGGACGAAAACATAAATTCACGACAGGTTTTATTTTCATTCCCCCTCTTTCAGGGGAGAAATTCATGAACCCTGCTATGAATTTATAATTTTTTCCATAAGCCCCCGGGCCAAGCCGGTTTCGCTTCGGATGACCCCGCCGATCAAGCCAAAGTGTTAACCCGGTTAACACCCCACCCGATGGCCCGCCAGAACAAGCCAAAGGTGTTTACCCAGTAAGCACCCCAGCCACGTTGGAAATGCGGGGATTATGACCCGGTGAACACCCCGCTGAACACCCCTAGGCCCTAGGTGTTCGACGGGTGAACACCCTACCGGACCCCCATGTCCTAAGTGTTTACCGGGTAAGCACCCCCAACCACGTTGGAAATGCAGGAATTATGACCCCAGTAAACACCCGCTGAACACCTCGAGGCCCTAGGTATTCGACGTGTGAACACACCCCTGGCCCCCTCGGTCTTAAGTGTTTACCGGGTAAACACCTCCAGCCGCGTTGGAAATGAAGGGATTATGACCCCGGAAGGCCTCATACCGCCGCGGCCCTTCGTCCAGGCGGTTGGGAATATCTGGGGCCGCGTAAATTAAACCGAAACCACCCTGTTGCGGCCCTTTTCCTTGGCTTCGTAAAGCGCGTGGTCGGCCCGTTTGAGGACTTCCTCAGATGTCTTGCGGGCCGCGGTGGACTGGGATACGCCCACGCTGACGGTGACGTGCACTTTTTTTCCCCTGGGTTCGTCTTTTTGGAACGGCAGACTCAACCCGTTGTAGCCAGTCTTGCGCTGGCCCCGGAGGTGGAATTTCCTTTTTTCCAGGGTGGCGCGGGCCTTTTCCATCTGGGCTTTCGCCATTTCCACCGTCGTCTTCTCGAAAACCACGCAAAATTCCTCACCGCCGTAGCGGTAAACCCTGTCCCCCAGTATTTCTTCCAGGTGCTGGGCCACCATCCGCAAGACATTGTCCCCTTCGGAATGCCCGTAAGTGTCGTTGAATTTCTTGAAGTGGTCTATGTCCACCATGGCCAGGGAAAAGGCGCCGTTGAGCGTATGCAGCCTCTCATCCAAGGCCTGGCGGTTGGAAACGGCGGTCAGGGGATCCAGATAGACCTTTTGCCAATACATCCTGAGCAAGGAGTGCAGGAGGATGAGGGTCAGGATGGTGAATGTCAGGATGACATGGGTGCGCAGCGGGAGCCTGGAAGTCACCGCGCCGCCCTGGAGGCTTACATGGATACAGGTCAGGAAAGGGATA